>CAXTKZ010000039.1:0-26883 GCA_964244985.1 uncultured Acidobacteriaceae bacterium | reverse complement strand
GAACGTCAGCTTCCCAAGCTGAATGTCGCCGGTTCGATCCCGGTCTCCCGCTCCAGTTTCTGCAACCTCCATCCCCCCAGGATTGCTTGTTCTACGCGTGTACAGGGTCATCGACCTTGAAGGAGAGGTATATGAATACAGTGAAGTTCTGGTTGGTGTTTTCAGTCGGCGTAGCGGCGGGTGCAAGTGTAGCCCTTTTGTACGCGCCCCAGGCAGGCCAGAAGTCGCGCAAACAGCTGCGCGGCAAGCTCAACGATGCAGGCACTCTCGTGCAGGATCAATACGAAAACGCGAGTGGGTATATCAAGGATCAAACGTCGGAACTGGGCAAACAGGCCAGTGCAACTTACGAGAAAACAAAGAATGCTGCCGCGAACTATGGGGGCGATCTGGTGGACAACTTGCAGTCCGCGGTGAAGAGCGTAAAGGGGTAAGTTCTCGGCAGAAAGTCGAGGCTCATCCTGAGGAGTAAAACGACGAAGGACCTGCTTTTACCCGCATCGGCGCAAACAGCAGGTCCTTCACTTCGTTCAGGATGACCCCCGTCATGGCACCTCGAACAAAAGCCCCGTCCTGGTTGAGACGGGGCTTTTCTATGGCAGACCACCTACGCACTGTACAACAGCACGCCTTCCGGCAGCGGCTTGCCTTCTTCACCCTCTTCACTTGCCGACACAGGCCGGTAAAAAAGCTGGTTATTCTCGAGATACACCTCAAGAAACGCCGGCCGTTCAGCAAGATGACCTGCAATGAGCGCTTCGGAAAGCGGATCTTCGACGTAGCGTTGGAGCGCCCGACGCAGGGGACGCGCACCATAGGAACGGTCCACCAGGGTCTTTTCGAGTATCCACTTCTTCGCGTCGTCGGTCACCGAAATCGTGATCGCCTTCTGCACTAGGTTTGTGTTGAGCGACTGAACCAACAGCTCCAAAATCTGGATCAGGTCCGCGTCTGAAAGCGAGTGGAACAGGATGATCTCGTCCACGCGGTTCAGGAACTCGGGGTTGAAGGTGCGCTTGACCTCATTCTTGACAAGCTCTTCCACCTTATCCATCACCAGGTCTTCACGCTCCGACTGGAAGCCCAACCCCTGCTTGCGCTGGAGGTGGCGCGCTCCAATATTGGAGGTCATGATCAGGATGACGTTTTTGAAATCGACCGTGTTCCCCAGCCCGTCCGTCAGGTGTCCGTCTTCGAAGACTTGCAGCAGGATGTTGAACACATCCGGGTGCGCCTTTTCGATTTCATCGAGCAGTACGACCGAGTACGGCGAACGCTTGACGCGCTCGGTAAGTTGGCCGCCCTCCTCATAACCCACATAGCCCGGAGGCGAACCGATGAGCTTTGAGACAGAGTGCTTTTCCATGAACTCCGACATGTCGAAGCGGATCAGCGATTTTTCACTCCCGAACAGAAATTGTGCGAGTGTGCGGGCCATCTCGGTTTTACCAACGCCTGTCGGCCCCAGAAACAAGAACGAACCGATAGGACGGTTGGGCGACTTCAAACCGGCACGCGAGCGGCGGATGGCACGCGACAACGCAGAAATTGCTTTTTCCTGCGAAATGACGCGCTTGTGCAGCTCGCCTTCCACGCGCAGCAGCTTTTGCGTTTCTTCTTCCTTGATGGAGGTCACGGGCACGCCGGTCCAGCGACTCACGACGTCTTCAATATCTTCGCGGCCCACGATTCCGGCGGTTGAATCGTCAAGGTGGTACTTATCACGCAAGGCGCGCAGGTTTTCGCGTTCTTTCCGTTCTTCGTCCGAGTAAAAACGGGCCTTCTCAAACTCGTGGTTTGCGATGGCATTTTCCATCCGGTGCACGATGAACTTGATCCGCTTTTGGACCTCGGTAAGTTCTTCGGGCAGGGAAGTCTGGCGCAGTTTAACCCGAGCACCCGCCTCGTCGATCAGATCGATAGCCTTGTCCGGCAGGAACCGATCCGGGATGTAGCGGCTGGAGTGCGAGACCGCAAACTCAATGGAATCATCGGTGTAAGAAACCGCATGGAACTTCTCATAGCGGTCCTTGATGCCCATGATGATCTTGATCGCGTCCTGCTCATTCGGCGGCGGCACTTTGACGGCCTGAAAACGACGTTCGAGCGAGCGGTCCTTTTCGATCGATTTGCGAAACTCACCGGGCGTGGTTGCGCCGATGCACTGGATTTCGCCGCGGCTCAGCGCGGGCTTCAGGATATTCGCTGCGTCGAGCGAACCTTCAGCCGAACCGGCCCCCACTAGCGTATGCAGTTCATCGATAAAGATGATGCAGTTCTGGTTTTCCATCAGCTCTTTCATGATGGTTTTGAGCCGTTCTTCAAACTGTCCGCGGTACTTGGTGCCGGCAACGATCAACGAAAGGTCGAGCGCAAGCACCCGCTTGTCGGCGAGGAAGCTCGGCACTTCTCCATCGGCGATGCGCTGCGCCAGCCCTTCGACGATGGCGGTTTTTCCCACGCCGGGCTCGCCGATCAACACCGGATTGTTTTTTGTCCGGCGGCACAGGATCTGCACCACGCGCTCCAGCTCGCCATCGCGGCCAACCAAGGGGTCCAGCTGCGCGTCCATGGCGGCCTGCGTTAGGTCGCGTGAAAACTCGGCCAAAAGGCTCTGCTCGCGGTTGCCGCTTTGTCCCTGCTCGCGGTTGCCGCCCCGCTGTGCAGCGCCCTGCGCGGCTTTTTCCTGCGTCGCGCGCGAAAGCTCCTCGCGAATGGAAGCCAGCTTCAAACCGCGCTCGTGCAGGATCTCCGCCGCGAAGCATTTTTCCTCGCGCAGGAGGCCCAGCAGCAGATGTTCAGTGCCGATGTGTTTGTGGGAAAGCCGTTCGGCCTCTTCCGCCGCATAGGCGAGCACCCGCTTGCACTCATTGGAGAGCGGCAGGTCGACAGAGGTGGAGACCTTCTCACGAATGGTGGTATGCCCTTCGATTTGCTTCCGAATGGAATCGACGGACGCATGCGAGCGCAGGAAGCGGTTGGTCAGCGCTTTGTCTTCCCGCAGAAGCCCGAGCAAAAGATGCTCGGTTTCAATATAAGGCGAGCCGAACTGGCTGGCTTCATACCGTGCGAAGAAGATCACGCGCCGCGCTTTTTCTGTATATCGTTCGAACATGTTCCCCCTTGTTGCTTGCGTCCGTCAGCTTCAACAGGACGCGGTTGCGGCCGCGCAGGCATTGCAGTCCTGCATTCTTTTACTGTACAGATGTTCCCGACCCGGCTCTCGGCTCTTCTTGGACTCCATCCTTCGTTAGCCGTAACACACGGTGGCAACGGGCCGCCAGTGCCATGTTGTGGGTGACCAGTACCGTGGTAAGCCCCCGCTCCCGATGCAGGTCGCGGATGAGTGAAAAAACGCTTTCGGCGGTTCCCTCATCCAGGTCGCCGGTCGGCTCGTCCGCCAAAAGGAGCTGGGGCTCCGTAATAAGCGCGCGGGCCAGGGAAACCCGCTGCTGCTCGCCGCCGGACAGCTCCCCGGCCTGATGGTGCAGCCGATCCCCGAGCCCTACCCGCCCGAGCCAGCCCGCAGCTTCTTTTCGCGCCTGGTTTGGCGCGTTGCCGCGAGCCAGCAGCGGCATCGCCGCGTTTTCAAGGGCAGAAAACTCAGGCAGCAGGTAATGGAATTGCCACACGTAACCCACTTCGCGGTTACGAAAGCGGGCCGCGGCCGGTGCGGAAAGACGGCTGAGGGCAGTTTCGCCCATCCATATCTCGCCCCCCGAGGGCCGGTCGAGCGCGCCGAGCAGGTGCAGGAGGGTGCTTTTTCCCACTCCCGACTGGCCCACGATTGCCAGGATTTGCCCCCTGGCCACCGTGAACGAGAGCCCGTCGAATAGAGCCACCCGCCGCGCGCCCTTTGCATACCCCATGCTCAGGTTTTCTACCTGCAACAGTAGATGATCGTGGGAAGCGGAAGGTCGCAAGGGAGCGTTACTCATACCGCAATGCTTCCGCGGGCAGTACCCGTGCCGCTGAGCTTGAAGGATACAGTGTCGCCAGCAGCGCCACCCCCAACGAAACGGCGGTAACCAGCAGCCCATCCGTAAGCCGGGGAGCGAAGGGCAGGGTATCGATGGAGTAAACATCAGTAGATAAATGGATGAGGTGGTAACGTCCGCACAGGAAGGCCACACCATAGCCGACGAGCAAGCCGACAGCAGTCCCGATACAGCTGATCAGCACACCCTGCGCGAGAAAGATCCCGCGTATCTGCTTGGGGGCCACCCCCATGGCGAGCAGCACGGCGATGTCGCGCGTCTTTTCCATCACCATCATGGTGAGGGCGATCAGGATGTTCAGCGCCGCCACGCACACAATCAACCCAATCACGATAAAAGTGACCAGCTGCTCCAGCTTGAGCGCGCGGAACAGTTCACGGTTTTGCTCCATCCAGTTCGTGGCTTCAAAGCCCGGCCCGGCGGCACGCTCGATCTCCCGGCCGATACGGTCGGCACGGTTCAGGTCGTCCACTTTGAGCGAGATGATGGATACCACATCCGGCTCGCCGAACAATGCCTGCGCATCCGCGAGCCGCATAAAGCCGAAGCCGGAGTCGTACTGGTAAAAGCCTGAGTGAAAGATGCCCGCGACCCGGAAGCGCTGGTACTTGGGGACGAGGCCGTAAGGGGTGAGCTCGCCCTGCGGGCTCGTGACCAGGACCGTGTCGCCCGCGTGGGCGTCCAGTGAGCCGGCGAGGTCGTAGCCCAGCACTACAGGCGGGGCTTCGCCCCCGTCCAAAGGCAGGCTGAGCGCCGCTGCGGAACCGGCGGACATATCGCGGAGCATGTCCGAAACCTGTTTCTCCTCGGCAGGCAGGATGCCTTTAAGCAGCGCGCCGCCTGAGTGCGCCCCCCGCGAGACAAGCACCGGCTCATACAGCGCGGGCGCGGCGGCGGTGACATGCGGCAGGGTTTTCAAGCGCGCGGTCAGCGGGCGCCAGTCCCGGATGCCGTCGGACTGCACCCGCAAGAGCGACACATGGGCTGTAGCTGAAAGCAAGCGGTCCTGCATATCGCGGCGCATGCCCGTGGTGATGGCAAGCGCCAGGATCAATGAAGCGACTCCAACCGCAACGCCCGCGATCGAAATCACCGTAACCACACCGATCACCGCCTGCCGACGCTTGGCCCGCAGATACCGCGCCGCGATGAACAGCTCAAACCGCATCGTTTACGGGACCGAAATCTTTGCCGAACCGACATTGTCGAAGCGATCAAAGGCGCGCAGGGTGAGGACGTGCGGGCCGGGGCCTGCCGGGATGGTGAACTCGTACTGTTCGCGCAAGGAGTCGGACATGCGGCCCACCGGCTCGACGTACTGCCAAGGAGCGGCATCGAGCGAGTACTCAGCGCGGCTGATTGGGGTGCGAATGTCGTTGGCCATCACGGTTACGCGAAGGTTTGCCCCATCGCGTTTCGCCGCGAGCGCAGACACCTGCGGCGTCGCCGTCGCGATCAGGAACTGGTCACTCACGCGCTCACCTGTCAGCGCCGCTCCCGGCGGATGCGAGGGAGCGTCGGTCACCACCACGCGCAAACGATACGGCCCGTCCGGCAGCAAAGCGGCGTCGAAGCTGTAGTAGCGGTCGGAAAGATTGTCCTTGAGTAGCATCCAGCTCCCCTCGTCCGCGCTGCGATAGTACAGCGAGAACCGAAGGTCGTCGCCGTTGTCGTCGTGGGCGGCCCAGCGGGCAGTCACGCCGGCTTTGTCGCGGATGGCTGTCAAGGGGGCTTGCGGGCTGTTCGAGTCGATGTTGATGGCGTTGCCGCCCTGCGAAGCGAACGTCAATGTAGTTTGCTGCGGGATGGACGGCTGATTGGCGGCGGCATTGACCCGCGTGCCGGGGGCGACGAGGATTTCATCGACGACCGGCGCGGCATTGGCAGGCAGGTAGTTGAGGCCGATTTGTGTAACGTTTGCGCCGGGATGGAGCGTCAAACGCCATTGCGCGAACCGTGTGCCGGGCGCTCCGGCCGGGTCGCCCGGCTGCAGGCGCTTCCAGTCGCTCCAGCCGCGGACGGGGTTGTCGATATTGCCGGTGCGGGTTTCAAGGTCGTAATTGGTGCCGGTCACCTCCGCCCGACCCCACAGCGAGGGCTCGGTCGCATCGAAAACATCGCTGGTCAGCGTCCCGCTCCCGGCGGGCGTGAGACCCATGCGCAGCAGCTTGCCCGTGTTGGCGGTAGGCAGGTACACACCACCGGGCGCGTCCGCGAAGCCGATCACCTGCCCGGCATCGCCATGCGCGACGTCCTCGACCGAGCCATCGTCGTGCACGCGGTAGACGCGGCCATGGTTGCCGGTGGCGGCCAGTAAACCCGCCGGGATTGCCTTCAGTGCGTACACCACCTCATCGTGCGTGGCCCAGATGCGCCGGGGAGCTTCACTCCCGTTCGCGGGAATGAGATACACCTCCGAGCCGTCCGGCACCGTGGCGTTGTTGCTCACCGATTGGGTGGAACCCGGCTGCACGACTGTAACGGTCACCTGCGCGTTCACGACGCCCGGCGTACCGCCGACCGGCAGGGGGGCGATCCCGGAGGCGCGGCCTTTTTCACCCACAGCCGCTATGTACAGCTGTCCCGTCGAGCCCAGAGCAAGCGCGGTAATCTCACGCTTTTGGGCCTCAAACAGCACCTGTGTTTTGCCTGCGGGGTCGATGCGGTACACCAGTCCGGTCCCGTCCGACCCGGCGAGCAGGCTGCCGTCGGGCGCTTGCAGCAGCGAGCGGATGTGCGGTTCGTCACTTTGGTACAGCAGCTCGGGCTTTCCGCTGCCGAGGCTCACGCGGTACACCGCCCCCGGCGCGCCGGTGCCCAATAGCAGCCTGCCCGCGCGGTCGAACTGCATCGCCCACACGTACCTGGGCTTTGCGGCGGTATCGGCGGGGTCAAACACAACTTCTGCTTTCGTCTCATCGGTCACCGCATCCGGGGCAAGCCGGTACACCTTGGCCGAGGGCAGCACAGCGGCGTACACAGCTCCGTCCGGCCCCACGGCCAGCGATTGCACGCTCAGGTTTTTCGTTGTGAACAGCACGGTTTGCTTGCCGTCGGGCGCAACCCGCACCACCTGCGCGGGCGAGCCGGTCGCGATGTATGCATTGCCACTCTTGTCGCTGACCGCCGCCCACACATCGGCGGCGTTCAGCTGGGCGACCTGCGCGAGATCGTACCCCGGCGACAGTGTGCCGTCGTTCGCGATCGCAACCCCATGCGGCGTGCCTTTTTCCCAGTCGGCGGGGCTCGACTCATTCCAAAGATGCGTGCCCTGCGCGCGCGCCGCCCCGGTAAGCAGCATCGTGCAGCAAAGCAGGGAAAGGAGGGTGCGGGTGGGCGTGATCACTAGGAGCGAGTCTACCAGCGCCGCTTCGTTGGCTGGCACGGCCCGGGTCATGCGCTCTCAGCCTTACACCCGCCTGAAGGCCGGCATTGGCTTCCCGCAGCCTACTCCACCCGGAGGGTTAGGATTTGTTCTCCGGAAAAGCTCGCATCGAGTGCGACGCTTCCGAGCGGTTGGGGCGACTCGCTATGGAGGGAAGCGCGGTCGCGCTCATGCGCCGGAGTCAACAGGTTTGCGACCGAAAGCGGCAGGGTGGCCAGCGTTTGCCCTTCCACGTTCAGCTCCACATCGGGTGTGAGCAGGGTCACATAAATACGGTCATCCGCGTGCAGGCTGTTCAGTTGGGCAACCGTGCCGCTCAAGGGTGTGTTCCCGGCGGCGCGTCCGGCAGCTAAAGCGCGGTCGAGCGCGGGGCCGTCGGAAACCAGCAAACGCACTTCGCCGTCGGGTAGGGAAGGGGGCAGCGTGACCGGGATGCGGAGCTGGCGCGCGTCGCCGCGGTAGGGGTTCAGGGTCGCGGCAATGGTGATGTGCTCGCCCGCGTGGACCTGCGTTTGCTCGACCGCGGCGCGGTTCAGGGTGATGGATCGGCGGCCCGGCATCACTGCCACATCGACCTTCACGCCGGCGATAGCGACCTGGCGTTCCGTGCTGCTGTACAGCGAGTTAAAGCGCAGCGCTACGTTGAGCGCGGCGGGCAGCGCAGCCGAGCCGCCCGCGCCCGGCGCGGCCAGGGTGTCGATTTCGACCGGCGGGTAGCTCCCGGCTAGCCGCACTGTTGCGTGGACCCGGTAGCTGTCTTCGTCGCCATAGCCGGGGTTTTGCTGCAACACCTGAAACAACGAAACCAGCAGTGCGGTTGGGGTGGTCTGTGCCTGGTCGAGCACCTGGAGATGGACCGAGCGACTGGGCGCGCCTTCCCGTTGCAAGCCGATCTCGACCGGTATGGTGTGAGCGAGGGCGCCGATGAGTCCGCCGATGGCGGTTTGTCGGTCCTGTGTCCACGCCCCCACCACAGCGCCAGTGTTGACGATTTTGAACGAGTTGGACGCGGACGGCAGCGTCGCGACAACATCGGCCTCCGTCATGGGCAGGCTGATGGCCCCAAACTGCGTAAGGGGGTGCCCGCAGGCCAGCAGGTGCCCTCCGTCCAGGTAGGTGACAGTGCAGGTGGCGGCTATTTCAAGGTCGCCCGAAACCAGCAGCGCGCTGATCGCGGAGCCCGGTTCGAGAGGCTGTCTGAGCGGCGTGGTGTCCCCCTGGCCGGAACCGAGTCCCGCCACGGGCTCCAACCCCAGCGCCGGAGCATGCTCCTTCCACAGGGCAAGCGCCTCGGGAGAAAACCCGGAAAACACCAGCGGTGTTTCAATCGGCTTGATTTGGTTGGGTGTGCCCGGCGTGGGCGAGCTGGGGCGCGTGTTGGATCGTGCATCCCCATCGCGGACCGGCAGCATTTGCTCAATGGGCGTGATACCCGCGATGGGTTCTTTTGAAAACTCGCCGATGCGGTAAGCCAGCGCGCCGACGAGCTTGCCGTCGATATACACGGGCGACCCGCTCATGCCGGCGACCACGCCCGTGTACTCGGCTTTCGCGCCGGTCAGCCGCGCCAGAATCAAGTCCTCACCCGGCCCCTGGGCCTTGCGGAGTACGCCCAGAATGTCCACCCCGAAAGGTTCCGGCGTGCTGCCCTGGAACACTGTCCAGGCTGTGCCGTGGAGCCCCGCATGGACCTGTGAAAGCGGAAACACGCCCGCGGAGGACGGAGGCGGCGCGGTTTGCGCCCCCGCTGTCAATGGGAGCAAAAGCGAAGCGAGAAGGGCGAAGGCCTTTTGCGGGGTCGGCACGTCTACCAGAGTAACCTCCCCTCTCCGCGAGCACGGGGAGAGTACACTGCGACCCATAGGTGGATGAAGAACGTGAACCGCACCCCCAAACCCTTGCTCGCCCTTGGCGCGCTTTTCTGTTTTGCGCTGCCGAGCCTTGCTCAGCAGCAGCCCGCACCAGCCCCACCGCAGCAAGCCCCACAGCAGACCCCCGACCAGACCGCGCCCCCTGACCAGGGCGGCCCCGGCGGCGATAACGGCTCCATCGCGCTGCCGAAGAAAAAGGACGAGCCCGCGCCCGCGCCGCCGCCCGCGCAGCCTGTGGTGAAAAACCCGCCCGAGCTGTCGAACTACTCGCTCCGCGTGGATGTGCCGGTGGTGAACGTGGATGTGGGCGTGATCCTTGAGAAAACGCACCAGTTCGTGCCGAATCTGCAGCAGGCCAACTTCCGTGTGTTGGAGGACGGCAAGCCGCAGGAAATCACGTCGTTTTCACGCATTCAGGCACCGATCACGGCAGTGCTGCTGGCGGAGTTTGCCGCGAACAGCTATTACTTCATCTATGACATGCGCAACGCGGCCTATGCCTGGGCGCAGTCTTTGCGTCCGGACGATTACGTCGCGGTCATGACCTATGACCTTCACACAGAAATCCTGACCGACTTTACCCAGAATAAGCAGTTGGTCGCGCAGGCGCTGAACTCGCTGATTATCCCGACGTGGCGTGAAACCGACTTATTTGACGCTCTGTATGAAACGCTTGACCGTCTGACCCGCGTGGACGGCAGGAAGTACATCATTCTTGTTTCCTCCGGGCGGGATACCTTCTCGAAAATCACACTTGATAAAATCCTGCAGAAAGTAAAAGCTACGCCGAATGTGACCATCTTCTCGATCGGTACTGGTCAGTTTGCGCGCGTGATGGCGGAAAGCCGGGGCGGGCTGGGAGGTCCGCGCGAGATCGACTTCCTTCAGGCTGACAACCAGCTTTCAAGCTTCGCGCGGATGACCGGCGGGCAAGCATTTTTCCCGAGGTTTCAAGGCGAGATGCCGGATATTTTTCGGCAGATCAACCAATCGATCCGCAATCAATATGTCGTGACCTACCGCCCGACCAACACCAAGCAGGACGGCACGTATCGGCATATTCAGGTGGAGTTGGTGGATGAGGAAGGGAACCCGCTGCGGATGCAGGATGAAAAGCATAAGTCGCTGAAGTACGACATCATCGCGCGGGACGGGTACCGGGCCAAGCTGCCGGTGGAGTGAGCTAGTCAGTAGATAAAACTTTCAATGTCGCCCAACTTAAAATAAATTCGATCGCCCGGCTTGCCAAAATGTGTCTGCACTTGCAGCAATCCTCCACTGTACCGCGCAAACTTCGTCGTTCCCGGGTCAATAAGCCAAATCTCCGGTACTCCCATCTCGGCGAAATCGCTGAATTTTTCCAGGATGCGCGGCATCCAGTCTTCAAGCGAACGCACTTCAAACACTGCCAGCGGTGGGTTCGTCAGCACCTGCTCGATGGCTTGGTCTCGATCCACCACCAAAACATCGGGTATTCGAAATCTCGTCGCGCTTACTTTTACTCGAATTTCCGGCCTGGCACGCACACCCCATTCGTCGGCATGAGCGCGAAAAAAAGCCTGAATAGCGTCCTGCCAAGACCCATGATCCCATCGTCCCACACATCGCTCCTCAATGACCCCATCCACGTAGTCAGCATCCGGCTCGTAATTGGTGTGCAAGTAGTGCTCGATTGAGACTAGATTGGCACTGGCTAGCTTTACTGCCAGCTGATCTGCGGCAATGATGTCGGCAACCGTCACTTGCTGTCCTTGGCTCGATTCCAATATCGGTTGGCTCATCCCAGCACTCCCTTCAGCGCAGGATACACCCGGCGATACGCCTCGTACCCGCACTGGTACCACTCCACCAGCCCCGGCTCCGGCACAATCCGCTGTGCCACCTCAATCGCCTGCGCGCAGGCAGCCTCAACCGACGCCCAGGCGCCCACACCCACCCCGGCCAGCAGCGCCGCGCCGTACGCGCCGCCTTCTTCGGCGGCCAGCAGCTCGCAGGTATGGCCGTACACGCCTGCTTGGATCTCCCGCCACAGCGCCGAACGTGCGCCGCCGCCGCCCAAACGCACACCGCGCGCGGGTACGCCCATCTCCGCCAGCAGCGTAAAGCTGTCGCGCTGCGAGTAGGCAACGCCTTCCAGCACCGCCCTCACCAGATGCCCCCTCGTGTGCGCAGCGGTGAGCCCCACGAACGCCGCCCGCGCTTGCGAATCCAGATGCGGCGTCCGCTCGCCCAGCAGGTAGGGTGTCCACAGCAGCCCGTCCGAGCCCGCAGGCACGGGCGCTGCCTCCGCCGTCATCGCGTCATAACTGAGGAAACCGACCAGGTCGCGCAGCCAGCGTAGGCTCAGGCCCGCGGCTTGCGTTACGCCCATCACGCACCAGCGCCCCGGCACGGCATGGCAAAAGGTGTGCACCCGGCCGCCTTTGTCGTGCGCGGGTTCGGCGGTCGCCGCGAACACCACGCCCGAGGTCCCAAGCGTGACGGAGACCGCGCCCGGCGCGGTGATGCCCATGCCCACCGCACCCGCGCCCTGGTCGCCCGCCCCGGCCACAACCGGCGTGCCGGCGCGCAAGCCCGTATCTCCTGCCTTAACCGTTACGCAAATTTCCGGAGACTCATGGAGCGCGGGCAGCCACTCCTCGCGAACGCCCGCCGCCTGCGCCACCTCGCGCGACCAGCGCCGGTGCGCCACATCGAGCAGCAATGTGCCGGACGCCTCCATCACGTCCATCGCATACGCGCCGGTCAGGCGGTAGCGGACGTAATCCTTGGGGCAAAGCACATGCGCCACGCGCGCCCACACCTCGGGCTCATGCTCGCGCACCCATAAGAGCTTGGTGAGGGTAAAGTTCGGCAGGGCCGGGTTCGCGACCAGCTCAATCAAACGCTCGCGACCCAGCTCGGCATGGAGCCAGTCGCACTGCGGCCCGGTGCGCTGGTCGCACCAGATCAGCGAAGGCCGCAGCACCTCCCCCTCGCGGTCGAGCAACACCGCCCCGTGCATCTGCCCGGTCAGCCCGACGGCATCGACCGTGAGCCCGGACGCGAGGACGCCGCCGATGGCTTCCTGGGCCGCGCGCCACCAGTCTTCGGGATCCTGCTCGGCCCAGCCCGGCTCCGGCGCGCGAAACGGCGCATGCGCGCTTTCAGCGGACGCCACCACGCGCCCCCGCTCGTCAACAAGGACGGCCCGTGTGCCGCCCGTTCCCACATCCAGCCCTAAAAAGTGCATACGGGCAATCTACTCCGCGCGGCGCGCCGGGTACACTCGGGTGCATGAGTATCAAAACACTAGACACCCGCGAGGTGTACCGCAACCACTGGATGCGGGTGCGTGAGGACCGCATTGAGCGTTCAAACGGCGTTGAGGGCTTTTACGGCGTGGTTGAGAAGCACCCCTGCGCGGTGGTGATTCCGCTCGCGGGCGACCGCCTCACCATGGTGCGGCAGTTCCGCTACACAGTCGGCGAGGTATGCCTGGAGTTTCCGCAAGGCGGGTGGGAAGACCCGGACGCCGATCCGCGCGAGCTGGCCGCGGGCGAGCTGCGTGAGGAAACCGGCCTCAGCGCCGGACGGCTCGACTATCTTGGCCCCATGTGGGTGGCCTATGGCTTCTGCAACCAGCAGCAGCATGCGTTTCTAGCCACGGAAATGACTGCGGGTGAGACTGAGCGCGACCCCGAAGAGCACGACCTTACGGTGCACTCTGTGTCCGTTGCGGAATTTGAACAGATGATCCGCGAGAGCCGCATCAAAGACTGCTGCACGCTCGCGGCTTGGGGCTTATACAAAGTGTGGAAGGAAGGTCGATGAACAAGAACTGGACCGCGAAAGACATCCCGAACCTTAACGGCAAACGCGCTATCGTCACCGGTGCCAACTCGGGCCTCGGCTTTCAAACCGCGCGCGAGCTGGCCCGCGCCGGAGCCGACGTAGTGCTGGCCTGCCGCTCGGGGGAACGCGGCGACGCTGCCGTGCGGAAGATTACGGCAGAGGTGCCTGCGGCAAAGGTGGGTGTTTCTCTGCTCGATACCTCGTCGCTTGCCTCAGTCCGCGCGTTTGCCGAGCGCGAGTCGGCAGCGGGCAAACCACTGGACATCCTCGTCAACAATGCCGGCATTATGATGCTGCCCAAGCGGGAGGTAAGCGCGGATGGCTTTGAGCTGCAGCTGGCCACCAACTATCTCGGACACTTCGCACTTACAGGTCTACTCCTGCCACTGCTTTTGCAGGCGTCGGCCGCCCGGGTTGTGAGTCTTTCGAGTAATGCCCATAAGCGTGCCGGGCTGCAGCTGAATGACTTCCAGCAGGAGCGCAGCTATAACGACTACCGCAGCTATGCGCAGACAAAATTAGCCATGCTGGTGTACGCCAAGGAGCTGCAACGGCAAAGCCAGGCTCACCATGCCAGGCTGCACAGCACGGCGGCGCACCCAGGGCTTTCTGCAACTTCAATTGGCCAAAGACTTGCGGGACCGCCGAAGTATGTTGTTCCCATTCTGTTCCAGGTGTTGGGGCAAAACGATGCGCAAGGAGCACTTCCGCAGCTTTACGCCGCGACGGCACCGGAGGCTGAGCCGGGTGGGTACTATGGACCAAACGGATTTCAGGAGTTTAAGGGCGCTCCCGCTCCAGCCAAGGTCTTATCGAATGCCGCCGACCCCGCGCTCGGAGCCGGCTTGTGGGCTGCCTCCGAGCAGGCAGCCGGCGTCCACTACGACTGGTCCTAGCGAAGTGATCTGAGGCGCGAAGGCCGCGCCAGAAACACGATTGCCAGAACTCCCGCAGCGAGCACGCCCCCTTCCACTCGCGTGCTCGCCGTGTGGAGCCGGTCGAACTCCGCCCGATGCGGCTCATTTGCACGCACACTGCTGATATCGCCACCCACCGCCTGTTGGTCGGCGTCCATGCGCGGCAGGATGTTCCACTGCAAAAACGCGGTCAACACAAGCATCGCCGTCGTACACAAGACGGGGCCGATCACATTGCGCCCGTAAGCGCGCGTCCAACCTGCCGCGAAGAGCAGGACAAGCAGCAGGGCTCCTGCCGCGAACCCTTCCGTGTGCAGGATCTGGAGGCAGTTCCGCACCACCAGACCCGCGCTGTGGGTGTCCGGCAGCACGTTAAAGGCCACCCAGGCTACGACGGGGAAGAACAACACCGCCCCAACCCACAACATCAGAAGCAGGGCGATCAGCGAGCGGAGAAGGGTGCGTAACATCACCGAGCACCTACATTTTGAGGGATGAAGCCGGGCCGCCCGGTTAGCCGTTCCACCCGCTTGCGCGTGGGCGGGTGTGTCGAGAACAGCTCAACAAACGCACCGCCCATTGCCGGCGCGATGATGAACATATGCGCGGTGGAGGGCGAGGCCGCGAACGGCAACCGCTTGTTGTAGCTTTCGAGCTTTTCCAGCGCGGATGCCAGTGCATACGGGTTGCCGGTCATCTCCGCGCCGGTTGCGTCCGCAGCGTACTCACGCGAGCGCGATACCGCGAACTGAATCAGCATGGCCGCGACCGGCGCGAGAAACAACATCAGCAGCCCGGACGCGCCGCCGCCCTCGCGGTCCCGATCGCGCCCACCGCCGCCGAACAGCGAAGCCCAGTAGCCCATGCGCGCCAGCAGCGTAATTGCGCCCGCAAGCGTCGCGGCAATGGAGGAGATCAGGATGTCGCGGTTGCGGACGTGGCCCAGCTCATGCGCCAGCACCCCTTCGAGCTCCCCGTCATCCAGCAGGTTCAGGATGCCTGAGGTGACGGCAACCGATGCGTGCTGTGGGTTGCGGCCCGTGGCAAAGGCATTCGGGGTGTCGAGCGGAATCACATACAGCTTCGGTAGTGGAATGCGCGCCCGCGCCGCCAGCCGCTCGACCGCGCGCCCCACCCGGGGCAGGGTGCCGGGCACCACCAGCTGCGCCCGGTACATGGCCAGCGCGATGCGGTCTGAAAAGAAGTACGAAACGAAGTTGGTGAGGGCCGCCAAAAGGAAGCCGAGCACGAGCCCGTGCTGCCCACCGAAGTGCTCGCCCAGGAGCATCAGCAGCAGGGTCAGGGCGGTTAACAGAAATGCGGTTTTCAGGAAGTTCATGGTTCAGGAAGACCTTTCCGCCTTCCATTCCATTAGATACGCGACAAGCGAAAAGGTCCCCGAAGAGACCTTTCTGCTTTCGTTGTACGGCGGTCAGAACTCAAACCGCACCGAGCCGCGGGCGTAAAACGCACGTTGAAAGGCAAGCGGCTTGAGAAAATCCACATTCTGTGTTGTCGCGTTCAGGGCAGAGTCCTGATCCACAAACGTCTGTTTGCGCGAGTTGGTGACATTGAACATATCCCAGCCGAACTTCATCCTGTATTTCTCCAGGTTCAGCGGGTAGTCGGTGTGGATGTCGAGCGAAGTATCGGACGGGGTACGTCCAAGAGCGCCGCGTCCGCCGATCGGGATTTCGCCTGCATTGTCATACACCGGATGCGCGCCCAGGTTAGTGATCGGGATGCCCGACTCGCCCCGCAACCCGATGCCGATGGTCAGGTTTTTAGCAAGGGTACCGGGCAGTAGGTAGGACCCATACAGGTTGCCAACCTGCCGCCGGTCGGTGTTGAGGAAGCCGGGCGTAAACTGGTCGCCCAACTCGCCGAGAACCCCCTGCGTGAAGTCGAACAGCGAGCTCACGCCGGGGTCGGACTGCCCGTTGTCATTGCGGTACAACCCTTCGTAGTTGCCGTACACCTTGGCCCAACGATAGTTGGCGCGTAGCAGGAAGTTGCGACTGAAGCTTTTATTGGCTTCGATCTCCACCGCCTGGTAGTGATGGCGGGCGTTAGGCGTTCCATCGGGCAGCCCGTCCGGTGTGGGCAGACCGGCAGTGTTGGGATTTACGCCGCAGGCCGCCCCGATGGACTGGCCGGCGCTGTTGAACTGCTCGCCGTAATCGAGCTGACACTGCGCCGGAACCGGGGTGCCGGGCGTGTACTTGATTTCCCGCTCGTTGACGAAGTAATCGGAGCGGGCGCTCGGATTGCCAATTAGAAAGTTCTGGTTGATCCCGCCAAGTGCGCCTTCAGGAGAGGTGCCCGACAAATCTTCGACGATGCGGAGCAGCCGCCGATCCACATACCGTGCGCTGACCACGAAACCGCCGGGCAGCTGGCGCTCAATGCCGCCCAGGAACTCTTCCTCAAGGTTCAGCTTGGTTCCGGACGCAATCAGCTCAGGCGTTGAACCACTAATGGAAACAGCCCGGCTCACTATGGGGCCGGCTGCGGCGTTGCCGCTCAGCAAATGCGCGGCATCCTGTACCGGCGTCGCCGTTCCGAGCGAGTTGAGGATGACGTAGTGGCTGCCGTCCGACAGAGGGGCCCAGGCTGCGCTGTTCACGTCCAGTTCCTGGTTCAGCTCCCGCACCGCGGCATCGCTGGGCAAGGCCTGGGTGTAGCGGGCAAAGTTGAAAAACACTTTCGACTTCCTGTCGCCGAACGGATCCACATTGATGCCGACGCGCGGCGACCAGTTATCGTTGAACACATACTGCTGCACCACGCCGTTCAACTGCTCTTCATCCCATCGGATGCCCGCGTTCACCGTCACGCGGTTGTTGATCGTCCAATCGTCATTTCCGTAAATCTGGTGGTAGCTTTGCCCGGTAAATGCCTGGCGCCCGCCGAAAATGCCTCGGTTCTGCGTCAGGTAAACCGGCACCGTTTGCGTGGTGTTCGGCACATTGTACAAGGGGCAAAGCGTGACCGGGCAGGTGTACACAGGGTTGCCGTTCGCGTCCAGCACCGTGCTGCCGTCCGCATTTTTCTCTGTCGGGCTTACGCTTATCCGGAAAGCCGCGTCCGAGCTTTGCCCGGCCAGGAAAGGGTTGACCGGGGTGCCGCTGCTGTTTGTGCTCGGAAACGCGAATGTCGGCCCGCTGTAAGCCTTGGTCAGGTCATAAATAGCGCGGTCGTACTCATACCCGATCGAGAACGAGTGGCTGCCGCCCAATTTCACAATCTTTTCCGTGTTGATGGAGGCGGAATAGAAGTGTGTAGAGGGATTCTGCACGAAGCCGAGACCCTGTGCCGTGAACTGGGCTTGGTTGAAAGCAACCGGTGTGCTGTCGACAATCTGCGGGATATTCGCGAACCCACCCTCGGTAAATGCGCTTTGCTTGGCAGCCACCGACGCATCCAGCGTCCAGGTGGGCGAAATGGTCGCGTTCATCCGCACCACCTCGGCCTTGGACCCGTAGCTCCACCGGCTGAAGCCGCTCGCGTTCGCCTGGTTGATGTTCGGGTAGGCGGGGAATGTGTCTTCATTCACCGTACCCAGGCCCAGATTCGTGCTTGAAGGGTCGCCGAAGGCCGAAGCCTCAAGCGTCACGTTTTCGGTCGGCTTATAGGTGAGCTTGCCTGCCCAGTTGTACGCGGTGATGGAGTTGGTGAATGGTCCATGCGTCAGCAGCCCCGAGCCGGTCGGCGCGATATAGCTGAACTGGTTGAGCGACGGGTTGAATGCGCTGTAAAAAAACAGCTTGTCTTTGGTATGCGCGGTCGGGATGGGGCCGCCCAGCTCGACGGAAGCGTCGAACTGCGGCTCGGCGTAGATGCGCCCATGCGTATTCACCCGTCCATAGTTGTCGGCGTAGCGCTGCGTCGCGGAAAACTGTTCCGGTGCGGCGAAGGCACTCGCTGCGCCATGGAGCTGCGAGCCGCCCGTCTTGGTCACGATCAAGGCAACGCCGCCGTCGGCTCGACCGAACCGCGGCTCCAGCGCGCCGGTTTTCACTTGCACCTCCTGCACAAAGGTCAGATTGATGCCCGTACCCAGCGAGCCGTAGGTCGGCGAAAACACGCCCAGGCCGCCGTAGCCGATGTCCGTGAGGTTGACGCCGTCGATGATGTACAGGTTTTCAAGGCCGGTCGCGCCGCCGATCGAGGGGTTCGACGTGCCAGTGCCGCCGGAGTTGACCGCGCCCGGCGCGACATAAAACAAGCTGCCGACATTGCGCGCAACCGGCACCTGCGAGTAAAAAGTGGCATCCAGGTTGTCGCTGACCGCCGTCGAGGTAGTTTCAATCTCGACACTATTGGAGCTGACCGAGACCGTTTCGCTCGCACCGCCCGTTTCGAGCTTTAGGTCGAAGCCGGAAAGCCGATTGATCACCACTTCCACGTTTTTAGCTTGGGTGGTTTTGAAGCCCGGTGCTTCCGCCGAAACTGTGTACAACCCCGGCGTCAGCCCGCCGATGGAGTAGCGGCCCTCCCCATCGGTGGTCGCGGTGCGCTGGTCTGTTTGGCTGACGAAGCTGATCCTGGCATTCGGCACAACGGCACCGGTTACGTCCGTGATGGCGCCTTGAAGGCCGCCCTTAACCGATGAAATCTCTTGGGCGGCAAGGGTAAAGGTGGAAAGGGAAGCGGACAGCAGAATGGCGGCAAGGCTTTTGCTCTGGAAAGGGTACATCGGTTCTCCGGGGCACTTTGCAGGATGATGAAGACTCCATGCATTTCAAGTGCCATTCAGAACCAGCTCACAGGAGGCGAAATGACGCCAGAGTACGGGAGTCACTATGGAAACTCGTAGAAAGAATCGCAATCCTGTACGTGGCTGTTAACTGAATAGGAACTCTTTCGTCTTGAGTCCGGCGACGGTGTCACGCAGCCTTGCCGCTTTTTCAAACTCGAATTTCTTCGCGGCTTCCCGCATATCCGACTCGAGCTTGGCGATGTGGAGATCGAGCGCCTGCCGGGTGGCAAACTCAGGCATTTCGTCGGTTTCGGAGGTCAGGTCTGCATAATCCGCCTTAAGGATTTGCGCGAGCGACATATCGGTCGGGCGGATGACCGAGGTTGGGGTAATGCCATGCTCCACGTTGTACGCACGCTGCGTTTCGCGCCGGCGCGTTGTTTCATCGAGCGCCCGCTTCATGGAGTCGGTCATCTTGTCCGCGTACAGGATCGCCCGTCCGTGGATGTGCCGCGCAGCGCGG
This sequence comes from uncultured Acidobacteriaceae bacterium, assembly GCA_964244985.1. Lineage (GTDB taxonomy): Bacteria > Acidobacteriota > Terriglobia > Terriglobales > Acidobacteriaceae > EB88. The sequence continues at coordinate 7,653 of CAXTKZ010000039.1, read as the reverse complement.
CCGATGGTCTGGATCAGCGAGCCCTGCGAGCGCAGAAAGCCTTCTTTATCGGCATCGAGGATAGCGACCAGCGACACCTCCGGCAGGTCAAGCCCCTCGCGCAGCAAATTGATCCCGACCAGCACGTCGTACTCGCCCTTCCGGAGGTCCCGCAGCAAGCGTACGCGTTCGAGCGTTTCAATCTCCGAGTGCATGTACCGGCAGCGCACGCCGACCTCGGTGTAGTAGCTCGACAGATCCTCGGCCATGCGCTTGGTCAGGGTCGTCACCAGCACGCGCTCATTGCGCTCCGCGCGGATGCGGATTTCGGCCAGCAGGTCGTCGATCTGCCCGCGGATCGGCCGAATTTCCACTTCCGGATCGATCAACCCCGTGGGCCGGATGATCTGCTCGACGACGATGCCCTCGGCCTTTGCAAGTTCATACGGGCCCGGCGTGGCGGAAACATAAATCTGCTGCTTCACCCGGTGCTGGAACTCCTCGAACTTCAGCGGTCGGTTATCGCGCGCCGAGGGCAGGCGAAAACCGTAATCGACCAGGTTCTGCTTGCGCGAGCGGTCACCGTGCCACATGCCGTGCAGCTGCGGCACGGTCACGTGCGACTCGTCGATAAATAGCAGATAGTCCTGCGGAAAATAATCAAGCAGCGTCGGGGGCGCTTCGCCAGGGCTTCGGCCCGAGAAATGCCGCGAGTAGTTCTCTATGCCATGACAAAAGCCCATGGACTTGATCATTTCAAGGTCGAACCGTGTGCGCTGGTGAATGCGCTGCGCTTCCACCATGCGGCCTTCTTTTTCGAGCTCCTTTTCCCACCACTCCAGCTCGGCCAGAATCGACTCGACAGCCGATTTTTTGCGCTCCGGCTGCACCACGTAATGGCTTTTCGGGTAGATCGGCAGCCGCGCGTACTTCTGCTTCACCGTGCCGAAGAGCGGGTCTATCTGCGCAAGCGAGTCCACTTCATCCCCGAACAGCTCGATGCGGAAGGCGTTCTCGTCATAAGTGGGGAACACCTCAATCACATCGCCGCGCACACGGAAGGTCCCGCGGCGGAAGTCGCCATCCGTGCGCTCGTACAGGATTTCCACCAGCTTTTTGGTGATATCCTCGCGGCGGATTTTCTGACCTTGTTCCAGAAACAGGAGCATGCCGTAGTAAGCTTCCGGCGAGCCCAGGCCGTAGATGCACGAGACGGAAGAAATGATGATGGCGTCGCGCCGCTCAAACAAGGACCGTGTAGCCGACAAGCGCAGTTTGTCGAGCTCTTCGTTGATGGTCGCTTCTTTTTCGATATACAGGTCGCCCGCGGGAATATATGCCTCGGGCTGGTAGTAGTCGTAGTAGGAGACGAAGTACTCGACGGCATTGTTGGGGAAAAACTGCTTGAACTCGTGAAAGAGCTGCGCCGCGAGGGTTTTATTGTGAGCCAGGATCAGCGCCGGGCGGTCCAGCTGCTCAATGACCTTGGCCATGGTGAACGTTTTGCCGGAGCCGGTGACGCCGAGCAGCACCTGGTGCTCTTCGCCCGCGCGCACGCCTTCCACCAGCTCGGCAATCGCCCGACCCTGGTCACCACGCGGCTCATAATCGCTCACCAAATTAAAATCCATGGTTTGCCTCTTTCAATACGCCCAGCGCTTCGGCCCATTCCTCGGCCGCGTCCACAACCACATCGACTAACTGCCGTGCTTCCATCTCGGCGATGCCGTGCGGTGAAAGCCCGTACCGGCAGCCGAGCGACCATGCGCCCGCTGCCCGCGCCGTGCGCACGTCGACGTCGGAGTCGCCGATCATCACCGTTTCTTCAGGCTTCGCGGCCGCCTCGGCCATCAGCTTCAGCAATCCCTCCGGCTCGGGCTTTTTCGTGACAAAGCTGTTACCGCCATATACCTCAAAAAAGAACTCGCTCAGGCCCAGTCCCTCGCAGATCTCCCGCGAAGCCCGGACCGGCTTGTTCGTCAGCACAGCCATGCGCACCGGCAGCGCATCGCGCAGAACCGCAAGCTGTTTTAAGACGCCGGGATAGGGCAGCGTGTGGTCCAGCTTGTGCTCGCGGTAGTACTCCAAAAAGGCTTCCAGAACCGGTGGAGCCAGCGCTGGGTCGGCACCATCCGCTTCGAGCGCCCGCCGCACCAGCATCGCCGCGCCATCACCGATGTAGGAGGCGATGCGCTCTTCCGCCTGCGGCGGCAAGCCATGCAAGCCCAAAGCAGCGTTCACGGCCTCGGTCAAGTCTTTTTTGGAGTCGATCAGGGTCCCGTCCAGGTCGAAGACCAACAATCGCAGCCGGGCGGACGGGAGGGGGCGGTACGTGTGGATCATTCCTCTAGTTTATTTGACCCAGACGTCCCCGCTTCCCGTGCTGATGCGCACCTCCGGCCCGCCGCCCCCGGCCTGCCCGGTCAGGTGGTCCTTGCTCGAGTTCGCCGACGTCTGCAAGTTGCCGTCGTAGTGGAGGTCGCCCGAGCCCGTAAGCGCATTGAGGGTCATACCCGCTCCGCCGGTATCCACGGTGACGTTCCCCGAACCGGTTTCGAGCTTCCATGGCGCTAAGGGTCTGCCGTTGATTTGAAGGTTGCCCGACCCTGTGTGCGCCCAAAGCCCGCTTTGCACATTCTTCAGCTTCACGTCGCCTGACCCGGTTTGTGCTTTCACCTCGCGCGCCGAAAGCATGGTCGCATCGATCTCACCCGACCCAGTTTCAAGCGAAACACGGTCGCTCAGCCCGGTTCCCGTCACATTGCCGGAGCCTGTTTTTGCCGCAACGGGACCGCCGTTGTCTTCGACGCGAATATCACCCGAGCCAGACGCGGCGCGCAAGTCCGTGCCGCGCGGGGTAGTGACGTCGTAGTCGATGCTGATGTTGTTTTCATTGAAGTTGTGGCCCAGGCTGATGATGTTGCCCGCCTGGTTCAGGGGTGGGTTCTTGACCACCCGCTGCACCCGCTCCTCCCCTGAGCCGCCGCCGAACAAACCCGAGCCCGCGTGCACATGGCCGACGATATGCACCGAGTCCACCGGCCCCGAGTGGACCGTGATGTTGCCCGAGCCGGTATCGATGCCCAGCAGCACGGGGCCGTTCACCTTCAGGGTGCGCTCAAAGGTGCCGTCGGCGGCGAGGGCAGCCGGGGCGAGCGCCATACCGGCCAAAACCAGCGTGAACAGTTTCATTGTTCCTCCTGCGCCGCTTTGGAGACGGGGCGCTCGACCAAGAGTACGCGCGCGGGCGTGGAAAAGTTCCCGTGCATCCCACCCTCACGTACTCTTAAAGCCCTATGGTAGGCGTGTTTTTCCTTCGGCTCGCGGCCATTGCCGCGCTTATTCTCGCCAATGGCTTCTTCGTCGCGGCGGAGTTCGCTATGGTGTCCATGCGGCGCAGCCGTCTTGAGCAGCTGCTCGCCGACGAAGTTCCCGGCGCGCGCGGGGTCGAGCACATCCAGAAGCGGCTCGATGACTTCCTGCCCGCGGTCCAGTTCGGCGTCACTCTCGCCTCGCTTGCGCTGGGGTGGGTGGGCGAGCCCACGATCGAAGCCGCCCTCGCGCCTGTGTTGGGGCATGCCGGCTTGCCTTCGTTTTACAAGCACCTCTTCAGCGCGGCACTTGCCTTTGTGTGCATTACCTACTTCCATGTGCTCATCGGCGAGCTGGTGCCCAAGTCGTTGGCGCTGCGTCGGGGCGAGCAGATGGCCATTGCCGTAGCCGGGCCGATGCTGGTATTTATGCGGCTCACCCGGCCCGCGGTGGTTCTGCTCAACCGCTCCGCCGCGCTGGTGCTTCGGCTGTTCCGCACGCCGCCCGCGGGCCACGCTTCCGTACACTCGCCCGACGAGCTCAAGCTGATCGCTACCGCGGCGCGCGAGGGCGGCGTCATCCCGCAGTTCCAGGAGCGGTTGATCCATCGCGCCGTCGAAGGCGGCGACACGCTTACGCGCGAAATCATGACGCCGCGTCAAAAAATCGTGTCCTTGCCCGTCACCATGCCGGTCGAGCAGGCGAGCGCGCGCATGGTCGAGGAGATGCACTCGCGCGTACCCGTCTATGACCCGGCGCGCGGACCGGAGGCGATTGTGGGCGTGGTCTATGCCAAGGAGGTCGCGCGGCTCATGCACTTCCGCGCCGGGGGAGCGCCGCTTAAATCCATCGCGCGCGAAATCCTGGTGGTGCCGGAGACCAAGCCGGTCTTTGATCTGCTTGTTGAGTTTCAAGACCGACGGCGCCACCTGGCCATCGTGGTCGACGAGTTCGGTTCGACGGTCGGCCTCGTCACGGTGGAAGACGCGATCGAACAGCTGATCGGTGAGCTCGAAGACGAATTCGACATCGCCGAGCCCGCGCAGCCGATTCTGCCCGCGCCTACCGAAACGCTGCTGCTCGACGGCACGACACCCTTGCGCGACCTCCAAACCGAGATGGGCTGGAACCTGCCCCGCGACGGCGGCGTGGAAACCCTCGCGGGCTTTGTGCTGAGCCGCCTGGGCCACATCCCCGAAGCCGGCGAGCAAGTGGAGTTCGACGGCCACCGCCTGACGGTGGTGGCGATGCAGGGGCGGCGCATCAGCAAGGTGCGGGTGGAGGCGGCAGGGTGAAGAAATACCATTGCACCACCCGCTAACATGAACATTGAGGAGCGGCATCGTGTATTCATATGCGGAGGGCGATGAGGAGTGGAGGGATGAGTGGTTGCGGGTTCAGCCGGATTTCAAGGTCGACGGAGCTTTGCGTGATATCTATGTGTTCGACATAACGATCACAGAATGGCAAGCCGTGTGGGAGAGCCTGCGTGATTGGATACCGACGCCGATTTTTATGCGGGGAGATACCGCGGCACCAATGCCGCAATCAATCGCCGAGCTATTCTACATACGCGATGATTCTTGGCCCCGCCTCATCATTTCAAGCGGTGCCGTTGCACTTATCTGTCATTTCTTCGACGTTTCTGAAATCGAGTTTGACTGCGATCCGCGTGAGGTCAACAGCTTGCACGATTACGCAGCGATCATGCGGTTCATGCGGCATCTTCATAACATTACTGGTAGGTCTGTACTTCTGACTTACGAGAACATGCAGGATGAAGAGATTGCTAGCTACCCGTAAATCCGGCTCAAGGCAGCAGGTGAATTCTTCTGCTTGGTTCGTGCGAACTGAGTGTCCGTTCCAAAATGCAAGGCCGACTTCACCGGCGTTGCGTAAAGGGCGCGTCAGGAGCTGACAGAAGGCAGGATGGCCGCTGGCTGCGGCATCCGTTTGCCCCCGCGTTTCTGATTCAGTGCGATCGCGGCACGGACCAGATCTTGCAAGGCCGCCTCATTGAGCGGTTCGCCTTCGCGCAGGTCGATGGCACGCCTTTTGTTTCCGTCCAGGCTGGAATTGAACAAGTGGGACGGGTCGTCGAGCGCGGCTCCGTTCGCAAATGTCAGCTTGACCACGCTCTTGTATGTTTCACCTGTGCAGATGATCCCGCTCCGCGACCAAACCGGAGTTCCCATCCACTTCCATTCTTCAAGGATCTCCGGAGCCGCGCCGCGGATGATGCGGCGCACCTTCGAAAGCATTTCTCCGCGCCAATCCGCAAGTTCCTCGATCTTTTGATCGATCCGTGTGGAAGCGTTCTGTTCGGGTCCTGGCATGTGCGGTCTCCGATCGCGCAATCAGCTTAGCCGCGCCCGGAGAAACCCGCAACTTCCGTGTCTACCGCGTGGAGTTCGGGCCACGAGGCGCATCCAGCATCTCGGAAGCCCGGGTCTTCGTGCGGCGTGACTAAGTATCGTGCGACACTACCACCCATGTCCCGCGCCCTGCGCGCCCTTCTGTGGCGCATGCTCTACACCATCCCGGTCGTTTGGCTCGTGGTGTCGCTTGTGTTCCTGCTGATTCACCTGGTGCCGGGCGACCCCGTCCAGCAGATGTTGGGCGAAGGGGCGCGCGCTGGCGACGTGGAAGCGCTGCGACACCAGTATCGGCTTGACCTACCGCTCCACGAGCAATACCTGGGTTACTGGCGCGGTGTGCTTCATGGAGACCTGGGCGAGTCTATCCGGCTTCATGACTCAGTAGCCCATCTTCTGCTGCTCCGTTATCCGTATACGTTTGTGCTTACGCTGGCGGCGCTCGTGTTTGCGCTCGCGCTCGCGCTGCCCGCGGGCGTCACGGCGGCACTCAAGCGTAACCGCTGGCAAGACCAGGTGCTGGGCGTGGTCAGCCTGTTCGGGCTGTCGTTTCCGTCGTTTGCGTCGGGGCCGATCCTCATCCTGCTCGTCTCCATCCGGCTTGGGTGGCTGCCGGTTTCCGGTGCCGACGGTCCCGCGAATGTGGTGCTGCCGGCGGTCACCATGGGCGCGGCGCTGGCGGCGATTCTCACGCGCATGGTGCGCACGGCTATGCTTGAAGAGCTCGGACAGGACTACATCCGCACTGCCCGCGCCAAAGGCTTGCCCGAGCGCACGGTCGTCTACCGGCACGCACTGCGCAACGCGCTTATCCCCATCGTTACGCTGCTGGGGTTGCAGTTCGGCGCGCTGCTCGCAGGCGCAATTGTGACGGAGATGATCTTTTCCTGGCCCGGCGTGGGTCGGTTGACCGTGTCCGCGATCTCCAACCGCGACTACGCGCTGGTGCAGGGATGTCTGCTGGCTGTCGGGCTTACGTACGTACTCGTGAACCTGCTGACGGATGTGGTGTATCTGCTGGTGAACCCGCGCATCCGGGGGTAAGCTATCTTCATGAGTCAAGTTAAAGAAGATTTGACAGTGGACTGGTCCGGTTGCGATTTAGTCGAGCGCGTGCCGGGCAAAGTGGGGGGCGTTCCCATCCTCAAACACTCCCGCCTTCAGGCGGATGCCATTGTGGTCAATTACGTCCATGGCTCGCCTGTTGAAGAAATTGAGGAAAGTTTCGGCATTTCTCAAGCAATCATTCGCGGAGTTCTTGCTTATGCGGCTCAACAAAACAAGCAAATTCACCTGTGAAGGTTCTGTTCGACCACAATGTACCGCGCAAGCTGCGGCGACATCTTCGAGTGTACGCAGTCCGCACCGCGGAAGAGATGGACTGGAACGAGCTGGTCAATGGGCAGCTTTTACGGGCTGCTGAAGACGCCGGCTTCGACATGATGCTCACGGCTGACCAAAGCATTGCCTACCAGCAGAACCTTAAAGGACGCAAGCTGGCTCTTGTGGTGTTCTATGCCCCGAGTTAACATTTCCTCCGCTACGATGGTTCTTGTCATGTTCATGATGCTGACCGTCAGGACTTTGCGGGGTGGGACGTCCGGCGTACCAAAATCGACCAAGGCCCTGATTTTTGACGCGAAGTGGTGGCACCAGGCAGATAGCGAAGAACAGCAGGGCTTCATCTACGGATACCTGGATTGCCATCAACTGAAGCACGTTCCGAACGTTTCTATTGTTGATGAACAGAATTTCGTTTCTACGGCCGTAGACAAACAGGCTTCCGACAATAGAAATGCGGTCATTGCGGCAATCGATCTGTCATTGATAACCCTGAAATCTCGAAATTCACTCAAAGGCGGCGAGGTTTTCGCTGGTCCGCACGGCTTCTTAGATGGTGAGTGGTGGGGGGGATTCGACGGGGGGCGACCAAGGCCGCCTAATGTAGCAGATCGCGACCGAGGTTATCTGGAGGGCTATCTGCAAT
>CAXTKZ010000038.1:22396-27023 GCA_964244985.1 uncultured Acidobacteriaceae bacterium | reverse complement strand
CATCTAGGACAACTCGAACGCACCGACACCTGCGGCGCATTGCGCGACGGGGACAAGGGCCGCGAGGTCACCCTGCTGGGCTGGGTGAACCGGCGGCGCGACCACGGCAACCTTATCTTCCTCGACCTGCGCGACCGCTACGGCATCACGCAGATCGTGCTCGACCGCGACCTGACCCCCGAGGGACACGCCAAGGCCGAGCATGTGCGGCCGGAGTACGTCGTCGCCGTGCTGGGGACAGTCCGGCTGCGCGGGGCAGGGGCGGAGAACCCCAACATGGCCACGGGCGCGGTGGAGGTCGCGGCGCGCGAGTTGCGGGTGCTCAACGATGCGAAGCTGCCGCCGTTTTCGCCCGCCGAGGATGCCATCGCGAACGAGGAGGTCCGGCTCAAGTACCGCTACCTGGACCTGCGCCGCGCCGCCATGCAGCGCAACTTCCTGGTGCGGCATAAGGTCGCGCTTGCCGTGCGCTCGTACCTTTCGGCCCATGGCTTCCTGGAGATAGAAACGCCGATGATGACGCGGTCCACCCCCGAGGGTGCCCGTGATTACCTGGTGCCGAGCCGCGTCCATCCGGGCGAGTTTTATGCGCTGCCCCAGTCGCCGCAGTTGTTCAAGCAAATTTTGATGATTTCCGGCTTCGACCGGTACTTTCAGGTCGCGCGCTGCTTCCGCGACGAGGACCTGCGCGCCGACCGGCAGCCCGAGTTCACGCAGATCGACCTGGAAATGACGTTTCCGCAGCAGGACACAATCTTCGGCGTGGTCGAAGGCTTTCTGTCTGCGGCATTCGCGGCTGTGGGGATCATGCTTCCGACGCCGTTTGGGCAAATCACCTGGGACGAGGCGATGCGGCGGTTCGGCATCGACAAGCCCGACTTGCGCCTGCCGGGGCTCACCGATGTGCGCGACCTGTTCGCGGCGGAAGAGCTCCAAATGCTTGGGATCGACCCCCAACTGCCGGTCGTGGCGGTACGCATCCCGCGCGTGGGCGAGCTGTCGCGCAAGGAGCGGGACGAGAACCGGCCGCTGTTCGACGCGCGCAAGGGCGCGAAGCTGATCGACGATCTCAAGCGGCTGGAGAAAAGCTTCGGGCCAGCCGTACAAGCCATGCGGGATCGGGCCGAGGCCGCGCCGGAAGACCTGCTCGTGTTGGTCGCGGGTGATGCGGCGGCATCCGTAAAGCTTTCTGAAACCAAGTCGCCTGGCCGTTTGTCCGAGCGCGAGGTCGGCGTTCTCAGCTCCGCCGGGGCGTTCCGGGTGGAGCTGGCCCGCAAATACGCCGACCGGCATGGGGCCTTCGCGGAGACTGACCGCGTGGTGGCCGTAGCCGCCGGGCAGCTGCGACAAACCCTTGGCGGCGGCTTCCATGCCGGGCATGGCGACCGCTCCGATCTGGCCGCACCCGCGCCCGTCGACGCCTCGACGGCGTTCAAACCCATCTGGGTCACGGATTTTCCCATGTTCGAGCAGGATGCGGACACAGGTCGGTGGCTGCCCGCGCATCACCCATTCACCTCGCCGCACGAGGGCGACATGGACCGGCTCACGAGTGATCCAGCCTCCGTGCGGGCGCGCTACTACGACCTTGCGATGAACGGGCTTGAGCTTGGGTCGGGGTCAATCCGTATTCACCGGCAGGACGTGCAGCGGCGCATCTTTGAGGCGCTGGGGATGGATGAGGCGGAGGCAAAAGCCCGGTTCGGTTTCTTCCTCGACGCGCTGGAATACGGCACGCCGCCCCACGGCGGCATCGCGCTGGGTCTGGACCGGATCGTCATGCTGCTGGCCGGGGCGGGCTCGCTGCGCGAGGTGATCGCGTTCCCGAAAACCGCGAAAGCGATCGACCTGATGGTGGACGCGCCGACGCCCGCAACCGATGGGCAGCTGCGCGAACTGCATATTCGGACAGCGCTGAAACGCTAGAGCATGGAGCGAAGCTGGAGGACGGTTTTCCAGTTCCGCATGGTGGGGCTGCCGGGTAGGGCCGGAGCTGCGAGCGCCAACTTCGACCGGCCTGCGCCATGGGGCAGCAACAAATAAGCCTCCCTGCCGCGCAGGGCAAGCCGTTCGTCGCCGGTGCATTTTGTCTCCAGTGCTTGCCATGCCGCAGGCGCGGGCGGCGTGTCGAAAAACATAACATGCTGCATGGCCCTGGTTTCTTCCGTAAAGGGGTTTGTTGTCACGACTGCTTTTATTTCCGCTGCTGTCCTCAGAACAACCGGAATTGCAAACTTAAAGCGCGTCATGAGGACGGAAGCAGTTGCTTCGGCAGAAAGCTCGACCGGGGCGGTGCAAACCACATTCCCGCTCTGGATATACGTGGCGACATCCGCGCAGCCAAGCTCGGCAAAGCACACCCGCAGATCAGCCATGAGCATAAGATGGTGCCCGCCAACGTTGATGCCGCGCAGGAGCACAACCGTCCGCTGCATAAAAAGATGCTAACGCCGCCCGATCTTATACACCACGCCCACCGCGCCGAAAAACTCATTCTGCCCCAGCCCGCCATAGCGGGTGGGCTGGTAGTCGCCCGTAAACCGCACCGCAAATCGAGGATTGATTTTGTAGTCGGCCCAGCTCCCGATGGCATACGCGGTGGCCAGCTGGTTGTTGTAAAGGCCGATCTGCCGGGGCTGGATGCCCGAGCCCTGGAACGCTTGATCGAACATCCCATAAGCTCCGCCGACCAGCACATGCGCGCCGACCGTGTACTTGTCGCGCTCTCGTAAGCGGAACGATGGGCCGAACAGGAACAGATACTCGGAGGCGTTCGAGGTCGCGGGGAGATTGAACCCGTTGATCGGGAGGGTGTAGCTGCCGTACAAGCCGCGCGCTGTCGCTTCCAACCCGAACAAACTGCCGAACCAGCCCGTGGCTGAGCCCTGCCAGCCGATGAGATTGGTGGCCCGCACTTGATGTGCGAAACCTGGGTTGAAGTGCGAGTAAGCCGCCCCGCCGACGATGTCGAAACGCTCCGTCCCGCTTGGATTCACGACTGTGGGGGCTGTCGCGGTGACTTGTGTGTGTGCGCTGAAGGGGAGAAGGATGCCCGCAGCGAAAAAAGCCGCGCGAAGGGCGTGTTTCTGAAACATCAATCGAAGTCTCCTGACGCGGGCGGTTCCTGTGTAAACAAGCCGGGCGCGCATCGACTTTTAGGATACAGTCTTCCGCGGCCTCAAGCGGTCAGTTCATCCAGCGGCGATCATTGGGGTCGCGCCGGGGTCCCCCCGAGCTGGGCTTGCCTGTATCGGGGTCCACATAGCGGCCCTCTGAATCGAAATGCACATCGCGGTTTTGCTTGCGCATGTACACCTCGAACTTTTTCGCGGCATTGCGGCGCTTCCAGCGATAGTAGTCGTTGCGCAAATCGAGGTAGCGCTGCCCGCCGGCAGCGGTGAGGCCACGGCGCGGCGCGCCTTTGATGTACAAGAAACCCGCCAGGGCACCGCCCAGCTGCGCCAGCGCATACACCCGGGACTGCCCGAAAAGCTGCGCCATCGCGAACAGCATATAGATGGCGACAAGGTACTTGGCTTTCATCTGAACGGGGATGGGAAACAGCGTGAACTGCATGTCCCCGTACAGCACACCGAAGGCAATCAGGAGCCCGAAGATGCCGCCGAACGCACCGGTAAGCCCGGCAATGAATAAGCCGCCGGTGTTCGCGGTTGCGAGCGCCAGCCCGACGGCCGCCAGAGCCGCGCCCAGCACGGAGATGAAGTACAGCTCCGCCACCCAACGGCTGCCGTGGTTGGCCTCGAGAAACGCGCCGAGGAACCATATGGAAAGCAGCTCAAGCGCCGTGCCCAACAGTCCGCCGTGCAAAAAGCTGTACGTAATCAACTGCCAAACCGAGCCGTGGAGCACATACGCGGGCGTCAGCGAGAAGAGCAGCATCAAGCGCACTTCAAGCGAGGGCACCGCGAGGTTCAGAAGAAGAAAAGCGAAGTAGATGCCGACATTCCAAACAACCAGGCTGCGCGTAAAGCCGCGGAAGTCGGGAAAGGCGAGCATTCCGGCGGAACGAAAGGGCGGCATATGCCCATATTGTCGCAGGTCGCGGTTACCGGCGTACAACCCCGCGCGTGTAATTTTCCACCCATTCCCGTTTCGGTACGCTAGAGTGGCCCGGTGAGGCTTCTTGCGAGAGTCGGGGTGTACGCGTTGGCGTCGGTGATGATCGTGGGGCCAGCGACGGCGCAGACGCCCGCGCCGGCGCAACCCTCGGCAGCAAAGCCCGCTGTCCCGAAAACGGCACCGTCAGTGGTGCAGCCGCGGGGAGATCCAAATACCTCCGACCTGCTTCCCCCCACCCCCGCGGTCGACGAGGGGGTGGCGCACAGCCATTTGCTGAAGCGGGTTGACCCCGTGTACCCGGACGCGGCGCAGGAAGCGAACATCGCGGGCACGGTGGTTCTGCGCGTCACGGTGGACCAGGGCGGGCACGTGGCCCACATCACCCCGGTCAGCGGGCCTGTGCTCTTGGTGCCGAACGCTTCTGAAGCCGTTCGCCGTTGGGTTTACACACCGTTCACCATCGACGGCGTGGTCAAAGAGGTACACACGACCGTGCGGGTACCCTTCGGCGAGTTGGCGGCACAGGCGGAGGAGCAGCGCCTCCTCT
>CAXTKZ010000038.1:0-22296 GCA_964244985.1 uncultured Acidobacteriaceae bacterium | reverse complement strand
CCTGCCGACCCCGGCGCGGCGAACACGACCCGCTTGCTGATGGCACAGGCGCGTACGGCTGCCGGCGACGTGTCCGGTGCAGACCGCGACCTCGCGCAAGCCGAAGCCGGGCTGCGCGAAGCGATGCAGACCACCGACAAAGCCGACCTGAAGCGCCGGTATGCGGATGCACTGAAGAAGTCGCTCCAGTTCCACGCCGGGTTGTTAACCCTGCTGCGCAAGCCGACGGAGGCGCAGGGCAAGCTGCATGAGGCGGATGCGTTGTGATGCGGCTCCAAACGATGGTTCTGATTGACTACGTTCCATGCGAAACCTGGAACAACAAGCCTGCAGCAGGAACGAGAAGCAGGTCCTTCGCTGCGCTCAGGATGACCCGCAATTTTGCAAATCCAACCATACGAGGGGTCATCCTGAGGAGCAAAGCGATGAAGGACCTGCTTTCTCTACGCCCGATCACTTCACCGGGTACGGCACCACCGCCGGGCTTGCATGTCCCCCAGCGTCCACCGCCCGCACCCCGAAGATGACGTTGTCCTTCGACACGGGCAGCGTCGCGGTCCCAGCCTTCTCGTCTGCCCCGTACTGCCAGTCGGCGCTTCCCAACTCGCGCCATACAATCTGCCAGTGCGTGCCCGCCGGGGTGCCCGGTCCGGGCTGCCAGCGCAGGGTCGAGTTATTGTCCCCTGCAATCCCGGCCGGGGGTGTCGTCACCACTTTTACCTCGACAGGCGGCGGCGGGGCTGCGGCCAGGGTCGCCAGGGTCGCCGCATTCAACCGGGCGACGTTTGCGACGTAACTGAAGTCCACAAACTGGAGCAGGTCGCCGTACTGCACTCCATTCTCCACCCGTACATTCTGGTGCTGATGGTTGAAGTCTTCGCGCCACTCCGTAAAACGCACCGCCGCGAAGCCTTCCGCGTTGAACGATGAATGGTCGCCCCCACGCAGAAATCGATCGCGGCGCATCTCCAACACCGGTTTCAGCTGGGCCGAGTAGCTCCCGCCGGTGCCGGCGACAACCCGCGCCAGCTCGCGCGAGGGCGAGTCGCTTTCATAGCCCAGCAGCTCGATCTGCTTGACATCGTCCGGGGTCGCGGTGGTTGGGATGCCTTCTGAAAACACGCGCACCGCCCCTTTATCCTGCGCCGTGTCGCCGGGCGTGGTATTACCGCCCACAATGTCGTTATTCAGCACGGCTTCCAACCCGACACCCTCACCTTTCAGCGTTTGGGCCAAGTGGCGGCTGCCGTCCAGGCCCTGCTCTTCCCCGGCCACGGCGGCAAAGATGATCGTTGCGGGAAAATGAAGCTTCGCCAACGCCCGCGCGCACTCCAGCGACACTGCCACGCCCGAAGCGTCATCGTTCGCGCCCGGCGCGGGGTCGGTTGTGTTTTCGTTGGTCGTGTTGCGGGAGTCGTAATGCCCAGTCACCAGCACCGTGCGATTCGCCTGCCCTGGGTCAGTCCCCTTGAGCACCGCGTACACGTTTGTGATTGTGGTGGGCACGGGAATGCGTGTTTTCGGCTGCTGGGTAAAGGTGTCGCGCTTAACTTCGAGGCAGCCGCCACACTCCTTGGCGATGGCCAAATACTGCGCGAAGAGCCAATCGGCGGCGGCGGTCGCGCCCGTGCCGGGTGAGAGGTTGGGGGTCATGCTCGACAGCGTGGACCGGTTCTTAAAGGCCACCAATCCCTCGATATCGCGGCGAACAGCCTCGGCGCGGATGCTGCCGATTGCTTCCGCGATCTTTGGGTCTGTCGGTGCGGCGGCCAACGGCTTGCCTGCCGCAAGGTAGTCGCGCGTTTGCGCGTGCGCCGCGAAAGCGAGAACCAGCCCCGCTGCTGCCGAAAATTGCACTCGCCGGATCACAAACCCTAAACTTTTCCTCAATTGCAAACGACCTCCCGAGCCCGCCCCGCATCTTTAGGCACAAGAAGCGCTCTCATCAGCAGCCTTACGGCTTCGGCTGTTTTCGTGAGCTCCGCATTGCGGCGGGTCTCATCCCAGGCGTCACCGAATTTTGCGAATGTATGAGACCGCTTCAAGCACTCACTGCTCACAACCTTATACCCCTACACTGACCACGGAGGAACCCCCCATGCTTTGCCCTGAATGCGACAACGCTTTCGATATCGACACGGAAGACGTCGAAGAAGGTGATTCGGTCACCTGCGACGAGTGCGGCACGGAGTTTGAGATCGTCGCTACCGAACCTCTCGAACTTGCCCGCGCCGATGAAGAGTACGATGAGGACGAGCCGGCAACGGCCGACAGCGAAGAAGAGTAAATTGGACTTCCCAAGTTTGTGCATACGGAGATTTGCTCGACGGGGCTGTTCGGGAAAGAATGGCCCCGCGCTATCGCCCGTTCAGCTGCACTCGTTAGGACTTTACCCGAATGGAGGCCCTGATGCTTGAAAGTAAATGGATCGTGCGGTCAGGTGTTTTTTGGTTTGCACTCGGCGCGCCCTTGCTTCTTTCCTCTGCCTCCCCGACAGCCGCGGACGCGCAAACAGCCGCGAAAACGATTGAAGGCAAGGTTCTGGACGCGGGGACGGCACCCCTGCCGGGCAGCATCGTCTACCTGCAGGACCAGAAAACCAACATCATCAAAACACTGATCGCGACTGGCGACGGCAGCTACCGGTTCGGCCAGCTGCCCGCGGATACCGACTACCGTATCTGGGCTGAGTACAAGGGCGAAAAGGCCAAAGAAAAGCTTGTCAGCTCCTTCGATACCAAGCTCACCGTGACGCAGAACTTTCATATCGGGAAGTGAGTGCGCTGCCGGTTGCCGTTTCTGTAGACATACGGGAACTTCATCCATACGCTGATCGCGTGCGGCTTTCTATCCTATTGTTAGTTTTGTCACTCGCTCCGAGCTTACAAGCGCAGGGTACCGGCGCAGTAACAGGACATCTGCTGTGTGCCGATACGCATACACCCTGCCGTTTCGCAGCGGTGGTGATTGAAACCGCCCCGCCCAAACCCGACCCGGGCAAGCCGCCGCAGCCCAAAGGTGCGGTTCACAGCTACTCTGCTTCGACCGATCTCAACGGGGCGTTTCGCATCGCCCGTGTCCTGCCTGGCGACTACTACGTGCTCGGCCAGCAAGAGGGCTATCTTGCGCCGTCCGACCTCGCTGCCGCTATTTCCGGGAGTGATCCCGAATTGACCGCGCAGGCGACCGAGGCCGCGCTGAACCGCATCCGAGTCGACACAAACCAGACTGCCTCCATCGACCTGACCCTGACGCGCGGCGCTTCGATCTCAGGGACGGTGGAGTATGACGACGGCGGCGCGGGCATCCTGCTGGCCTATCACTTGTACCGGCGCGATGCGCAGGGAAAGTGGAGGCGTTATACCAATCACCCGGGCGACTCCAGCCTTGCCCCGCTCGGTCTCCAGGCGCATACAGATGGACGCGGCCGGTTTCGCGAAGCAGCGCTGCCGCCCGGCGTGTACACCGTCGATGTAGAGCTCCCGGCAGCGACCATGACGCCGAACTCCATTCTCGAACCTCATGAACTCACGGTGCAGGTCCATCCGGGCGACGCGCTGCTCACGATGTACGGCAACAAACACCGGCTGGCGCAGGCGGAAATGATTGAACTGCGCGAAGGTGAAGACCGCTCCGGCATGGACATCACCATCCCGATCAACGGACTGCATACTGTCGCGGGTACACCGTCGACAAGTTGGACGGGCACCCGGTTGCCGAGGGCACGGCCAAGCTGCTCGATCCAGCGGACAAAGCGCAGCTGCGGCAGTGTCCGTTAGAGCGGGACGGCACTTTTGCTTTCCACTACGTACCCGCGGGTAGGTACCTGATGGAGATCACACCGGAAGGTTCGTCCGGGAAGACGCTGAGCCCGATTTCCACGCCGCTGCAGGTGGAGGGCGACTTAGTAGGGCTTTCCTACGGTCTTGCGGCTGTGCAGGCTGCACCGCCTCGGTAGATGCAGAGTTCGCTCAAGTAAGTGGGTTGAGCCGGGGTGTTTGGACGGCACAAGAAAACGCCGCCCCTCGCGGGGCGGCGTTTTTATACAGCAGAGCAGGCGCTTACTGCCGCTTCCAGTTCATCAAATCGCCCAGGGTCGTGGTCGAACTTGAAACGGGAGGCTTGTACGCTTCCACATCCGCGCGCGAACCTTCTTCGCCCACGGCACGCAGGCTCAGACCAACCTTTTTCTCGTCGGGGCTCATTTTGATGATCTTGAACTCATGCTCCTGGCCGGCTTCCAAGTTCACCGGAGTACCGGTTTGGTCGGTGGCCTCAGAGACGTGGCACAAGCCTTCAACACCGTCCGTGATTTCGATAAACGCGCCGAACTGTGCCGTACGGAGTACCTTGCCATGCACGACATCGCCTACGCGATGCTGCGCAAAGAAGGTTTCCCAAACATCGGGCTCCAGCTGCTTGATGCCGAGCGACAAGCGGCGATTTTCCGGCTCCACGCCCAACACCACGGCGCGCAGCTTTTCACCCTTCTTCAGCACCTCCGACGGATGCTTGATGCGCTTGGTCCAGCTCATGTTCGACACATGCACCAGCCCGTCGATGCCATCCTCGATCTCAATAAATGCGCCGAAGTCGGTAAGGTTGCGCACGCGCCCTTCCACCACTGTCCCGGTCGGGTAGCGGTCCGAAAGGTTTTCCCAGGGGTTTTCCTGCAGCTGCTTCATGCCGAGTGAAATGCGGCGGTCGTTCGGATTCACGCTAAGTACAATCGTATCCACCTCGTCGCCGGGATGGATCATCTTCGACGGGTGCTTCATGCGCTTGGACCAGGTCATTTCAGACACGTGGACCAAGCCCTCGATACCCTGTTCAAGCTCAACAAATGCGCCGTAGTCGGTAACCGACAGGACGCGGCCGCGCACACGCGCGCCCACCGGGTAGCGCTCGACCGCATCGAGCCACGGGTCGGGCGTCAGCTGTTTGAAGCCGAGCGAGACGCGCTGCTTGTCCTTGTCGAACTTGAGTACCTTGACCTGAATCTCATCGGCCACCTGCACCAGATCGCGCGGATGCGTCAGCCGGCCCCAGCTCATATCGGTGATATGGAGAAGGCCATCGATGCCGCCGAGGTCGACGAAAGCGCCGTAGTCGGTCAGGTTTTTCACCACGCCGGTGAGGATGGAGCCTTCTTCCAGATGCTCCAGCGTCACGCCGCGCTTGGAGTTCTGCTCTTCTTCAAGCAGCTCCTTGCGAGACACAACGACATTGCCGCGCTTTTTATTGAGCTTGATGATGCGGACCTGGATCTGCGTCCCGATATAGGCGTCGAGGTTGCGCACGGGGCGGATTTCCAGCTGCGACCCGGGCAGAAACGCCTTGATGCCGACATCGACCGTAACCCCACCCTTGACGCGGCCCAGAACGGTGCCGGTCACGGGAGTTTTATCGTTCGCGGCCTTCTCGATCACGTCCCACATGCGGTGACGCTGAGCCTTGTCGTAGCTCAGAACAAAACCGCCCTCGGCATCCTCGCGTTCGATGACGACCTCGATCTGGTCGCCCGCCTGGAGCTTTGGCGTTCCCGTATGGTCGAGCACCTGCTCGATCGGGAAGCGTCCTTCACTCTTCATGCCCACATCGACAACTACTTCCTTGTCGGTGAGCTTGATGACGGTGCCGGTCACCAGGTTTTCATCAAACTGCTGCGCGGCGGCTTCAGCTGCCTGCTCGCGGTCGAAGCTTTCAAGCGCGGCGGCAAAGTCGGTAAAGTCGTCGGGATCCGCTCCGGCTTCAGCATCGGAGGCTTGCGTGTGGAGGTCGGTCGAGAGAGCGGCGGGCTCGGTCGCGGTCGGTTCGAGGGTTTCGAGTTCGGTGTTCAGAGGAGTGCTCTCGGTGTAAGTGGAATGGGGGGCGTCGGCCATAAGCTGATCAAATCCGGGGGTGAGGCAGGATAGAACGCTGCGGGCGCTCGCGCGGTGCATCGCGCACTTCCCGCGGCCCGAGTATTGGATACAACTCGCGGCTTTCCGGATGCTGCGATGCAACGTTTCGCTCGAAGCGCCGGAAAAACAAGTGTGCACCGCGGGTAGCGGTCATACCTGGAATCGCCGGAGGTGGGGAGGAAGGGTGCGCTCGCAGTGAGTGCGTCATGCCCGGGCTTGTTGAGCCCACATTTCAAACTATAGGTGCGGGTACCGGCAGTGTCAACGAAAGTTATGCGGCGGGGCTTCGATACTTCGCAATCTTCACAAAAGTGCGAACTTTAAGCCCTCTGCGCGCACACCCGCAGAATGCTTTCGCCGAACTTCAATATCTTCGCCGGCCCCAGGCCCGCGATGGCGCGCAGATCCTCCTCCGACACCGGCCGGTCCTCAGCGATCGACCGCAGAGTGCTGTCGGGAAAGACGCAGTAGGCAGGCTGGCCGAGCTTTTGCGCTTCCACCTTGCGCCACGCGCGCAGCTGCTCCTCAAGCGCGGCGGACACCCCGGAAAGCGGACGCGTTTCCCCACCGGCACTGCTTTTGCGCGTACGCTTCTGGGGAGCGGCGCTCGGTGCCGCGCCGCCCGTCCGCTCGCGCAGCAGCACGGTGTCGGCATCGCGCTCAGAAAACATCGCTCCCTCGTGGGTCAGGCCGGCCTTGCGGTACGGGATGGTACGTCCGTCTTTTTCAAAACTGGCTTCATCGAGCCGCACAAACCCTGCCCCGGCGAGCGCCCCGAGCAGGTCCTCGAAGCTGTCGCGGCTTACCCCGTTTTTTGCGCACAGCTCGCCATGGAGTTTGCCGGTCGACTTCGACCCGCCGCCATAACCCGACCCGCCGAGCGCCGCCACGATCGCGTGGCACAACCGTCGTTCCGCCGCGTCGAGCCCGCGCGTGGTCTGGGTGCGCGACGAACCCGGCGCGCAAATATCGCAGACGCCGCACCCCGCGCGGCCGTCCTCCACATCACCGAAGTGCCGTACCAGCTGCGCCATCCGGCATTCCACGCTTTCGGCAAAGCGGACCACCCGCTCGAGCTGGCCGCCACGGTGTTCGGTTTGCGCGAGGTAGGTTTTGCGCCAGCCCTCAGCGCCGCGCACCACAAAACCGTTGAAGTCCATGACGGCCCCGCCGTGGGTGACCAGCTTTTCCAGTGCTTTGTCGAGCGCATCCGGCTCCAGAATCAGCTTTTGCTGCTTTTTCAAGAATTCCGGCAGGTCTTCCCAGTGCACAGGGTCGTCCCCAAGGCACCGCATGATCGTATCGAGCCGTTCCACGGGCGGGTAGTCGCGCTCAAAGAAAAAGTCGTGCTGTTTCCGGTCGGCGAAGGAGTGCATCAGCACCGTGCGCGACGGCAACCCGTCACGCCCGGCGCGGCCGATCTCCTGGTAATAGCCCTCCAACGTGGCGGGCAAGGCCATGTGGAGTACGGTGCGGACGTTTGCTTTGTCGATTCCCATGCCGAACGCAATGGTCGCGACGACGATCTCCAACTCCCCGCCGAGAAACGCCCGCTGTACCCGATCTCGGTGCGCGGGCTCAAGCCCCGCGTGATACGGCGCGGCCTTGAACTGCCTGCCGAGCTCGCCCGAAAGCATTTCCGCCTCCTTGCGGGTGGGCGCGTACACAATTGCCGGGCGCGTGCCCGCGTCGGCGAGCAATTCAGCGGCAAAAGCGGCTCGCTTCGGCTTGGATACCTCCACGACCTCAATGGCAAGGTTGTCGCGGCGGAAGCCATGGATGAACACGGCCGGCTCCTGCCCGCGCCCCAGCCCGAGCTGCGTGACGATGTCGCGTTGTACCTGGCCGGTCGCGGTGGCGGTCAGCGCGATGACCGGGGCGGGCCGCAGTGCATCGAGGTGCTGGCCGAGCATACGGTAATCCGGCCGGAAATCGTGACCCCACTGTGAAATACAGTGCGCTTCATCGACCGCGATCAGCCCCGGTTTGCGCTTGGCGAGCATCTCCGGGAAGCCCGGGACGCGTAAACGCTCGGGCGCGATAAATAGGAAATCGAGCGAGCCGTTAAGGTAGGCGCGGCAGCTTTCCCGCGCGGCGTCGCGGCTCAGGCCCGAGTGAATGCGGCCCACCCGGCAGCCGAGCGCGTCGAGCTTGGCTGCCTGGTCATCCATAAGCGCGATCAGGGGCGAAACCACCAATGCAGTGCCGCCGCGGGCAAGCGCGGGCAGCTGATAGCAGAGCGATTTGCCCGCGCCCGTCGGCATGACGAGCAGCACGTCCCGGCCTTCGACGGCAGCGCGGCACACCTGCTCCTGGTTGGCGCGGAAAGCGCGAAAACCGAAGCGCTGCTCCAGAATTGTGCGCAGAGATGGAGGCGAAGGCATGGAGAAAGTATAACGGGCCGGCTGAGGAAAAGACCCTATACTCATGCGATGGAGCATCTATGGTCCCCTTGGCGGTATAGCTATATCACTGGGCAAAACACCGATGCGGACCCGCGCAAAGGCGTGTGTCCCGAGCTGCGCGCCTGGCCGGGCGATCTCCATTGCGTGTTCTGCAATCTCATGGCTTCGGTCAATTACGCTATCGAACACGGCATGAGCGCGGATGAAGCGGAACGGGCCGCACTGCTGGTGTGCCGGGGTGAGCGGGTGTATGTGTGCCTGAATCGCTTTCCTTACAACTCCGGGCACGTGATGGTGGTGCCGAAGGTGCACGGGGCTTCGCTGGCCGCGCTGCCTGCCGAAACCGCGGCGGAGATGATGGCCTGGGGGCAACGTGCGGAACGGGCGCTGGGGCAGGTGTACCAACCTGACGGCTACAACCTGGGCCTGAATCTGGGGGCTGCGGCCGGTGCCGGCGTAGCCGGGCATGTGCATCTGCATGCCGTGCCGCGGTGGGTCGGGGATACCAGCTTCTTCTCAACGCTCGGCGAAACCCGCACCCTGCCGGAAGACTTGACCGTGACTTGGGAGCGGCTGCGGAAGGCGTTTGCGGGGCTGTCCGGGGCGGCGTAGCTTGGAACACTGTCATGACGACTCAGATTTCTATAGAGGACTATCTGCGCGGCCCGGTTCCGAGACCCGATGTAGAGTACGTGGACGGTGAACTCAAGGAGAAGCCGGTAGTTCAGAGAATGCACGGTCGTTTGCAGGCCATCATCTCAACTTGGTTTGAAAATCACGCAGAAGCGTGGGGCGTAGTGCCCAGTCCGCAGCTGCGGACAAAGGTATCTTCACGGCGTGTTCGGCTGCCGGATGTCGTCGTCAGCGTAATTGGGTATCCATCGCAGGTGCAGGTCGACCCGCCCTTGATCGTGATTGAGATTGTGTCGCCTTCCGACAGCTTCTCCGAACTGATTGAAAAACTGGACGACTACAATCGCATGGGCATTCCCAATGTGTGGATGATCGATCCCCAAACGCGGAAATCCTGGGTAGGTTCCAGTACCGGCTTGTCGGAAACTTCCCGCTTTGCTGTCCTCGGCACGCCGATCTACCTTGATGTCGCGGAAACATTTGCTCGCTACGACCGGTTCCGCTGAAACCAGTGGGGATGCCCGGCATGAACTACCGCGAGCGGGCATGCATCTGAGCCTGCAAGTGAGGGAACCACATGAGCGAATCACAATCTAAATTCGGGCACTCGCTCGATAAAAGCCCGACAGAGGAGCAGGGTCAGGCAAGCGCGCAAGCTCCGCCTACCAGCGTCGAACCGGTCGCCCCGCAGGATCCGCAGGCGCAGGGTGCGGCCACGGGCGAGCAGCATGCACGCTTGAGTGAAAACGTCAGTGGGTCAGAACAGGAAGGCTCGGACGAGAAAGCCAACCGACTCGCCAATGAAATGCCCGGAGGCAACCCCGGGTATCACTCAACCGGCAGCCACACGGGATCGACAGGCGGGCAGAAGTAAGCCTCGCCTGCAATTTCCCAGGCGATTTCATGAACCACCGTTTTCATTGGGCGTAACAAGCTCCTCGTCCCCCGTCGCGCTCAGACTATGCAGTAAGTCTTCCTGTGCGGTGTCAAGCAGTTCCTTGGGCATCTGCTTGCTCGGTTTCACCCCGAGCGCCCGTAGCATTTCTACCTGGCGGATCGCATTGCCCTTGCCGCGCGCGAGCTTGCTGTAGGCGCCGTCATAGGACTTTTGGGCGTCGCCCAGCTTGGTCCCTACGTCCATTAAATCTTTCGCAAAGGCGGCCAGCTTGTCGTAGAGCTCGCCGCCGCGCTTTACGATTTCCTGGACATTGTTGCGCTGCTGCTCCTGCCGCCATAGGTGCGCCACCGTGCGGACAACGAACAGGAGCGTGCTTGGGCTGACCAGCAGAACATTTTTATCCCAGGCTTCCTGCCAAAGCGCCCCGTCGCGCGCGATCGCAAGAAGAAACGCAGGCTCGATGGGCACAAACATGACGACGAAATCCATGCTCCGCAGCTCGTACAAGCCCTGGTAATTGCGCGCGGAAAGCTCCTTGATATGCGACCGCACCGACCCGACATGCCGCCCCAGGGAAACGGCGCGGTTCGGTTCGTCATCGCAGTCGCAATAAGCGCTGTAGTCCAGAAGTGAAACCTTGGCATCGATGACCAAGTGCCGTTCGCCCGGCAGATTCAAAATCACATCGGGCCGCGAGCGCCCGTTTTCAGCCCCGGCGTAGCTGGTTTGGACGCGGTATTCATGGTCGCGCCGCAGCCCCGCGCTTTCCAGCATCTGCTCCAAGACGAACTCGCCCCAGTCGCCCTGGGTTTTCGACGAGCCTTTCAACGCGCGGACCAGATTGCTCGCTTCCGACGATAGCTGCTGGTTCAGGTTCTTCAAATCGCCGATATGCTGCCGCAGTTCTTCCCTGCCCTTGATGCCGTCGTCGCGCAGTGCTTCCACCCGCTGCTGAAACTCGCCCATGCGCTCCCGGAGCGGGTTCAGCATGTCGCCCAGGCCCTTTTCGCTTTCCTGCTTGAAGTGCTGTGCCTTTTCGCGAAAGATGTCCGCCGCCAACACCTTGAACTGATTGCCGAGCGTTTCTTCGGCATCGCGGAGCAGCTTGAGTTTCTTCTCGCCCTCAGCCGCTTCCACCTCGATCTGCTTGCGTGCCCCTTCAAGCTCGGCGCTCACCTTGCGAAGCTCGCCGCCGAGCCTTGCCACTTCCATCTCGGTTGAGGACAGCCGCAGCTCCTTTTCGCGCAGGTTGTCCGCCCGCGCGCGTCCTTCTGCTTCCGCTGCAGCCAGTCGGCTGTGCGCGCCCGACAATGCCTGAATCCCCGCCGTGAGTTCCCCGTGTGCCGTCCCCAGTTCTCCTTGCAGGCGATCGCGCTCACGCCCAAGCGCGGCACCCTCAGCCCGCGCCAGTGCAAGCGATTGCGAGTCCTCGGCGCGCCTGCGTTCCCCTTCTAAAAGCTGCCGTGCCTGCGAAGCCTCCCCTCGTCCGCCGAACCATCGTCCGAGCAGAAATCCGAGAAGCAGAGCCACAAAAGCCGTGACAAGGAGGAGCAGAGGAACACTCATGCACCCAGTGTGCCATTAAGGGCGAAGAAAAGGTGAGAAGGGAACTCTGGAAATCCTATAAACCTTCCGTCCCATTCCCAGAACGGGAAACAAGCCTGCCCGCTTTACACTCCGGGAGCGCGCCGTTAGACTTGGAGTTTCGGGGCAACACTTGCTATGCGCTGGGGCCGGGCATGGCGAGGGAGACCGATTTCGATAAGGGAGACCAGCATGGCGGCGGTTGAAGAGAAAGTAAAACAGATCATTGTCGAGCAGCTTCAGGTAGATGAGGCTGAAGTAACCCCCAATGCCTCGTTTCAGGAGGACCTGGGTGCCGATTCGCTCGACGTGGTTGAACTCGTCATGCAGTTCGAGGAAGCTTTCGACCTTGAGATTCCGGACGAAGATGCCGAAAAGATCAAAACCGTGAAAGACGCGACCGATTACATCGAGCAGCACGCGAAGGGCGGCAAGTAGGTTTGCCCTTTCAGCCCAGAAGAGTGGTTGTAACGGGGGTCGGGCTGGTCTGCGCTGTCGGCAACACGGCTCTGGAAGCGTGGGAAGGCCTGAAAGCCGGTCGCAGCGGTGTGGCTCCCA
The DNA here is from genome assembly GCA_964244985.1 of uncultured Acidobacteriaceae bacterium. Lineage (GTDB taxonomy): Bacteria > Acidobacteriota > Terriglobia > Terriglobales > Acidobacteriaceae > EB88. Next base: position 10,315 of record CAXTKZ010000038.1, on the reverse strand, counting down.
TTACTGCTTTCGATACCACTGGCTTTCCGGTGACCTTCGCGGCGGAGGTCAAGGGATTCGACCCGCTTGCGTTTACCGATAAGAAGGAAGCGCGCAAGATGTCGCGCTTCATCCATATGGGTGTTGCCGCCGCGGATGAGGCAGTGAGGAGCTCGGGCCTTGCCATTACCGACGAGCTTTCCGAACAGGTAGGGGTGCACATCGGTTCCGGCATCGGCGGCTTCGATGTGATTGAGCGCGAACATACGCTGTTTGTCAACGGCGGTCCCCGCAAAATTTCACCCTTCTTTATCCCGGCAACCATCGTGAATCTGGCCGCTGGTCATGTATCGATCCGCCACAATGCGAAGGGTCCCAACCAGACCGCGGCGACTGCTTGCACCTCCGGCGCGCACTCGATCGGCGATTCCTTTCGCATTATCGAGCGCGGGGATGCCGATGTAATGATCGCGGGGGGTGCCGAGGCTGCAATTACGCCCATGTCTATCGGCGGTTTCGCCGCGATGCGCGCGCTTTCCACGCGCAATGACGACCCCGCGACGGCCTGCCGCCCCTGGGATAAAGATCGTGATGGTTTCGTTGTGGGCGAGGGCGCAGGCATCCTCATCCTGGAAGCGCTTGAATTCGCGCAGGCCCGGGGCGCAAACATCCTGGCTGAAATCGTCGGCTACGGGATGAGCGGCGATGCTTACCACATTACCGGCATGGCTCCGGAAGGCGATGGTTGTTTCCGCGCGATGCGGGCTTCCCTGCGTACCGCGGGGCTCCAACCGGAGCAAATCGGCTACCTGAACGCGCACGCCACCAGTACGCCGTTGGGAGATGTAAACGAAAGCACGGCGATCAGCAACCTGTTCGGTGAGCATGCAAAAAGTCATGCCCTGCGCATCAGCTCGACCAAATCCATGACCGGGCACCTGCTCGGCGGGGCGGGCGGGCTTGAGGCTGGCATCACGGTATATGCGCTGATGAATCAAACCGCGCCGCCGACCATCAATCTCAAAACGCCGGATGCAGGCTGCGATCTGAATTACCTCAACAAGGGTGCGGAAACTTTCCCCTTTGAGTACGCGCTGTCGAACTCTTTCGGTTTCGGTGGGACGAACGCTTCTCTGATCTTCAAGCGTTGGAATGGGTAGCGGTCAGCTGATTGCCGCCAGCGCTGCCCCGATCCCAATAAAAACTCCGGTCCACCCCAGGACCGCGGTTGCAGCCTTGCCCCTATTTACTCCGGCGACGATTGCGCTACCGATAATCAAGAGTACGAGCTGCCAGATTACGAATACATCCACCCAAGTAAGAATCGACAAAAGGAGGCGAGATATTCCTGAGCCTTGCAGGTAAAAAGCCGGATTGCTGCCGATCGGATTGCTGATTTGAAACGCATCTCCATCCAGGCCCAGCCACAGCATTGCACCGACCAGAAGCACTTTGACGATCTGCGGCAGCGATGAAAAGAAGTACACGGCAAACAGCGGCCCAAACCGAGCATGCCCGCCGAAGCCGAAGTTAAGTGTCGCCAGCAGCAACCCGGCTACGATGGCTCCAAACAGGAGCGGCGCAATCACCGAGCCGGCATAGGTCGATACGCGGGTGATGCGTGCAATCGTCGCGATTTGCGCTTCTCCCTGCGCCGCCGACAGGGCATCCATCCGCGCCTGCTGTTTCGGGGCGTTCTGGAGATTATTGCGCGTCACCGCCTCCCAGCCAACCTTTGCGCCCACGGTCCCCGCATAGCCGAGGCTGACCAGCGCAAGAAGCAGGTACGGCAGCCACCAGCTGCTGCCGAGGGTTGCTCCACGAAAGGCCTTGGAGGGGGAGGTGAAAGTGAGCAGAACACGGTTCCATGGGGATGGTGCGGTGTCCGAGTTCATCTCTGGAAAAGCAATGCTTGTCATAGGCGGCTACCTTCGCTCGCAAGCAGTCTAGCCCCGAAGCGCTTCGTCGCGCCATTCCGATCTCGGGTTCACTGATGCCGCAGTCCGATTTATGCCACTGCCCTAAAACGCAACAGGCGCTCTTGCATGCCTGTTATCCTTCCTTCACTTCGCTTTTTTTGAAAGGTTTCTCTTGTCCCTTTCCCCTTTTATCTCTGCTGTTCTATGTTTAGAGGTCTTTGCCGGCAGCGCTTCTTTTGCTGTACAGAGCAGTACACAAATTCAGCCGAATACTGCGGTTGCCGCAAGTAGTTCTAAAAGCGCAGCCGCTGTTCAAGATACTTTGGTTGATGGTACTCCGGTCAAGCTGCGCTTAAGCGAGACTATCTCCTCCTCAAATGCAAAAACCGGCCAAGAGGTGCCGTTTGAAGTGTTTGAGGATGTTGAAGTCCAAGGTGTCACTGTAATTGCCAAAGGTGCCACCGCGCTCGCCGTAGTTACAGATGCAGCACGAAAGAGGTCTCTCGGGCGCGGCGGCAAACTTGATTTAAGTGTCCAAAGCGTACGGTTGGTGAACAACGAAAAAGTCAAACTACGAGCAACAGCGGGGGGAAAAGCCGGGGGCCACACTGCGGTAATGACAACGGCCATGGTGGCATCCGGTATTTTGTTTTTTCCCGCGGCCCCACTATTCTTATTCATCCATGGTAAAGATTTGACTTTGCCCAAAGGTTTGGAAACGACAGCTTTTGTCGATGGAGATACCAAGCTGAATCCGATACTGCTGACGGCTGCTGCTTTGTCGCAGGTATTGGTGGAAGCGGATATATCTGCTTGCGATGTCGACGTAGACGGCGCGCTTGTCGGCAGTACTCCATCGCAGCTGAACCTTGCCGCAGGCAAGCATACGATCCGTGTGCATAAATCCGGTTACGCCGATTGGAACCGTGATTTGACAGTTTCAGGGTCTGCAATCCGGCTCCATGCCGAAATGCAAAAGCAGAGCACCCCAAAATAAAAGGGGCATTTACAGATGCCCCTTTTACCTATTGCCGCTTTATTTCTCCGCGGGCTCCATCATCTTTTCGTGCGCCTTCGCCTGCAGGGCTTCCGGAATCACGCCCATCAGCGCGCCTTGCACCTTTACCATTATCGAGGCCGCATACACATGCTCCTCGCCCGCGAACAGCGCCTTCAATCCAATGCGCGCCACATCTTCCGGCTCATTCTGCTTTTTCGCTTCCGTGCCTGCCTTGGTGTCGCCCGCATTGGCAGCGTTGAAGAAGTTGGTATCAACCGGGCCGGGCTGGAGCGCGGTAATCGTAATGCCTTTATCCTTCAGCTCGTACCGCAGATTCTTCGCAAGCTGCAGCACAAAAGCCTTGGAAGCGCCATACACCGACTCCCCCGGCGCAAGCATTTCACCGACGATCGATGAAGTGAACAGAATCTTCCCCTTGCCGCGCGGCACCATTTGCTGCACCACATGCTTTGCCATGTGGACGCTGTGTCCGCAGTTGAGCCCGACAATCTCCATCTCCTGCTCAAGCGAGGTCTGCTCAAAGTGCCCGCTCTCGCCGAGCCCGGCATTGATGCACGCCACGTCCACCGGCTTGCCCGTGGACTCGACCGTGCGCCACAAAGCCATGTTGTCGTCAAACTTGCTGAGGTCGCCGACATAGCTTGTCACCTCAACGCCCAGCGCCTTGAAGTCCCGCGCCGCCTGCGCGGTCAGCTCCTGCTCTTTGGCCGCGATCACCAAATCGTAGCCGTCTTCCGCCAGCTGCTTCGCCAGTTGATACCCAATTCCATTCGACGCGCCGGTAACCAGCGCTAAACCTTTGCCTGCCATGGTGTTGCTCCTTATCTAACTGGGATGCCGCAATGCAACCGGAATTCTCAGCAGCACAGGAACTCGCCCAGGCGTTTACAGCCGGCTTTTACCACATAAAAGCGGAAAACGTGGAAAGGCGCGGATCGCTCCGCGCCTTTGTCTTGAACCCGCGAACCGCCTACTGCACCATCGGCGGCTCGTCTTTCAGCTCCTCCGGGGGGATCACCACTGCCGCCGCGACCTTGTCTTCCGGGTCCAGGTTGAGCAGTTTGACGCCCTGCGTGGATCGGCCTGCCGCGCGGATCGTTTTTGTATCGATGCGGATGATCTTGCCGTATTGCGAGATGACCATCAGTTCGGAGGTGACATCGACCAGCTGAATAGCATTGACCTTGCCGTTCTTGGCACTGGTCTTCAGGTTGATGACGCCTTTGCCGCCGCGGGTCTGCAAACGGTATTCGTCCACATCCGTCCGCTTGCCGAAGCCGTTGGAAGTTACAGTCAGGATCAGCGATGGGGTGTTCGCGCCGTCCTCGCCCGTAGTGCGCTCCGCCGGTGTCGCCGCGAGGCCGACCACATAGTCATTCTTTTGCAGGTCGATGCCCCGGACCCCATAGGCCGGCCGCCCCATGGAGCGAACGTTTTCCTCACCGAACCGGATTGCCAGCCCTTCGTGCGTGGCTAGAAAAACGATCTGCTTGCCGTCGGTGATGCGTACGCCGATCAGCTCGTCGTCCTTGTCGATGCCGATCGCGATGATACCGCGCCCCATCACGTTGGAAAAGTCCTTCAACGGCGTCTTTTTCACCGTGCCGTTGCGCGTCGCGAAAAAGACGTACTTGCCTTCTTCCTCGAGGTTGCGGACGGCCAGAATATTGCGCACCTGCTCGCCCGGCTGCAGGCTCAGGAGACTGGCAATCGACTTGCCCTTGCCCGCCGCGCCCACGTCCGGAATCTCATACACCTTGAGCCAGTACACCCGGCCCGTGTTGGTGAAGCAGAGCAGATAGGCGTGAGTTGAATTGACAATCAGCTGCTGCACGAGATCTTCTTCGCGCGTCTTCATGCCGATGCGCCCCACCCCGCCCCGCCGCTGCTGCCGGTAGATGGAGATAGGCGTGCGCTTGAGGTACTGCGAGTGCGACACAGTCACCGCGACCTGCTCATCGGCGATGAGGTCTTCCATTTGCAGCTCGGCGGTTTCATCCAGAATCTGCGTCCGACGCGCGTCGCCGTACTGGTCGCGCACTGCTTCAAGCTCCTTGACGATTACCCCACGCAGCTTCGGTTCGCTCGCCAGGATCGACTCGTACTCCGCGATGTTGCCGCGTACCTGCGCAAGCTCATTCAGGAGTTCGTCGATTGAAATCTGCGTTAGCCGGTACAGCTGCAGCTCAAGAATCGTGTCGATCTGCCGATAGCTCAGGATCAGCGTCGCGGGCAGAAGGGTTACGCCGTCCGACAAATACTTGGCCGGATCGAGCGTTACACCCTCGATCGCATTGCCGCGCACGGTGATGCTCCGTCCAGAGAAAAATCCGAACAGGTTCTCACGCGCGTCGGCCCGCGAGGATGACCCGCGAATGATGCGGATGACGGAATCCAGGTGGTCGAGCGCGATCTGGTAGCCGAGCAGGATGTGCTCACGCTCGCGCGCCTTTCTGAGCTGGTAGGCGGTTCGGCGGCGCACCACGTCCACACGATGCTCGATGAAGTGCTCGATCGCTTCGTCGAGCGGCAGCTCGCGCGGCTGATTATTTACCACCGCGAGAAAGATCATCGAGAACGATTCCTGCATCTGCGTGTGCTTGTACAGCTGGTTGAGCACGATCTGCGGCTCGGAGCCGCGCTTCAGCTCAATGACGATCCGCATGCCGTCGCGGTCGCTTTCGTCGCGGATTTCGCTGATGTCGTCGATCACCTTCTCGTTGACCAGCTCGGCCACGCGCTCGATCAGCTTCTTTGAGTTCACCTGATACGGAATCTCGTTGACAATGATCGCCTGGCGGCCGCCGGAGATGTTCTCCGTCCCCACTTTCGCGCGCATCAGAAAGCGCCCGCGTCCAGTGCGGTAGGCGTTTGCAATGCCCGAGCGCCCATAGATGAAGCCGCCCGTCGGGAAGTCCGGCCCCTGCACATACTCAAGCACCGTCGCAAGCCCGCCGCTGGGATTTTTCACCAATGCAATCGTGGCGTCCAACACCTCTGTCAGGTTGTGCGGCGGGATGTTGGTCGCCATGCCCACCGCAATTCCGTTTGAGCCGTTTACGATCAGATTGGGAATCCGCGACGGCAGCACAACCGGCTCAAAAGTCGACTCGTCGTAGTTGGGTGTGAAGTCGACGGTTTCCATGTCGATGTCGGCGAGCAGTTCGCCGGCAATGCGCATCATGCGGCATTCGGTGTAGCGCATCGCCGCTGGCGGGTCGCCCTCGATCGAACCGAAGTTGCCTTGCCCGTCGATCAGGGGGTAGCGCAGCGAAAACGGCTGCGCCAGGCGCACCATGGTGTCGTAAATCGCCGAGTCGCCATGCGGGTGGTACACACCCATGGCCTGGCCTACTACCTTGGCGCATTTGGTGTACTTCTTGTTGTACTGCAGGCCCATCTCGTGGAGCGTGTACAGGATGCGCCGGTGCACGGGCTTCAGGCCGTCGCGCACCTCAGGGAGTGCGCGCCCGATAATGACCGACATCGAATAATCGAGATACGACCGGCGCATCTCTTCTTCGAGATTGATGGAAAGAAGCGAAGCCGCACCGGGAGCGCCGGGCGCGTTGATACCCGAAGGCGGGTCGCCTGCGCCGCTTAAGCTGCCGTCGCCGTCGGGGAGGGGGATTTCAGGGTTTTGTTCGTCTGCCATAGATAAGGTCGCGCCGCGAGGGAAGGGTGCACAGAAAGAGGTTCGCTCGACAGGCCGCTTCTTCTATTTTAGCCGAGAATGCGGGCCGGAACTGGTTGGCCGGAGGTAACTTGCAGCTCACCCGGCAGCCATGGCTTGAACCGGCCCATGAGATGGGAACTATTTAGGCACCTGCTCCAGAAACCGTGACTCCAGCGCGGCTGACATACGAAAAGTTGTGTTCGCGAGCAAGTCCCGATAGGCGCGCTCGGGATCGATCCATCCCATCTCGCCGGCACTCAACAAAACGCCCAAAGTTCCGGTGACTCGGAGGGCTCGCCGCTGCGCCTCCAAACGTCCTTTCCGTTCATCCATCAGCAGCAGATCGGCACGCCTTTCTGAGGCAAGCTGGATCGCTTCACGCTCGCCCAAATCGAGGAAGGACAGCTTCTGTTCAGGAATGCCGATCGTGTTGACTTCAACCCATGACGGCTTCCGAGCCAACCAAAGCCGCACGTTTAAGGGAGCCGCCGCCCGACCGAGCTCTTCCATCACCCCTGACGTGACCAGAATGCGCTGGTAAAGCAGTGGCAGAAGTCTGTCGAGCTCGATCTGGATCAGATAATTAAGCGGCGAGGTGTCGGCAACAACGATCATGCCTCGCGAACTTGCTCAATTTTTAGCGCACACATCGTCTTCTTATCCTGCTCGAAATCCTGTTCGTCATAAGCGTGATCGTAGATCCGGCGCTCCTTCAGGAGCCCCTCAAACTGGAACCGCGACAGCCCAAGGAGCTGACTGGCTTGGTAGTGCGACAGCGTGCCCTCGCGATAGCCGTGGATCGCAAGTGCTTCCAATGCCTCCCGACCGGGATTCGCGTGCTCGGCGATTGTGTCAGGTAAAGTGACCACGATCTGCATACGATGAGCGTAGCACCACGTTCCGCAGTAAGCGTGCACGCGATCCGAGCTTTTCCCTCCCTTGCGCGGCAAAACTGGATCGGGCACCCTTGGAATAAACCCGGCTTTGTGACCTGCGCAATGCGGTTGTTGCATTATCCTGAGCCGGAGCCGACTTGGGGAGAACTAGGCACCATGGACATCGAACCGCCGCACCACCCGATCGAGACCAAGCGCGACTTCTTCATTCACCTGTTCACGATTACCTGCGGCCTGCTGATTGCGCTCAGCCTGGAGTCGCTGGTCGAGTGGGGACACCATCGGGCTCTTGTCCGGGAAGCGCGCGAAAATATCCGTCGGGAGATCGAGCACAACCGGGAAACCGCTACCGAGGACAGCGAAAATCTCAAGAAAGACGTAGCGCTGTTCCAGGCAAACCTGAGCGCTGAACGAACATTGCGTGACAACAGAAAAGCACGGGGTTTGACGATCTCCTCCAGTTTTAGCTGGAACTCCACCAACGACTCAGCCTGGCGCACGGCCCGCGATACCGGCGCGCTCGCGTACATGCCGTATGGGGAAGTGCAGCGCTATGCGGATGTTTACAACCAGCAGGCAATCGTCAATAACTTGGCAATCCAGCTATTTCGCCAGCAATCGGAAGCTATCGCCCCGGTCTTCAGCGCCGAAGACCCCAGCAGTCTTGAGCGGGAAGAATTCACTCGGCTCATCCATGACACGGCAACTGCTTACATTGATGCGGTCACGCTGGGCCAGACTCTCACCCAATTGCGCGACCAATACACCACCGCTCTTAAAGCGCACTAGTGCTCACGCCCCCCGGTTCACCCTGAAGTACACTCAATCAGCTTAGAGGCACAACCCTCCTCCTCCGTCTGGGTTCTTACCAAAAGCGTTGATTGCCGCAGGTATCGACCCGAACGCAAAGGCAACGCAGCTCCTTTCTTCGGCGCAAGCCCTCTGAACGCCCGCCCTCCGGAACCCAATGCCTCCTTTACGACTGCTGCACTTTGTTTTTGTTCTGCTGCTGCTTTCCCGCTGCGCCGTTGCCAAGCCCGTCCCGGCTGTCCACAAGCAGGGTGCCATGCACGGCTTCCTCACGCTCCGCGCCGGAACGAAGCTGATCGGCACCGGGGAGCAGGTCACCTTGACCACGGGCTCCGAGGTCCGCTCACGGTTGACGTTCCACTTCCTTGACGGCTCCCTCGACGACGAAACCACTGTTTTTCGGCAAGGGCCCGCGCTGCAGCTGGTCAGTGACCATCACGTCCAGAAAGGACCGTCCTTCCCGGACCAGATGGATGTGGCCTTCGACGTAGCGACAGGCGAAGTGACCACGCGCGGACTGAAGGACGGCAAGCTTGAAGCGAAGACCGAGCACATGGACCTGCCCGCCGACCTGGTCAATGGAATGGTTTCAAGCTTTCTCCAGAACTACCCGCGCAACGCTCCCGAAATGAAAGCTTCCTATCTGGCAGCCAGTCCGAAGCCGCGGGTCGTCCACCTTGCCATCACCCCCGAAAACAAACAACCGTTTCGCGTGGGTTCCCTTCATCGCTCGGCTACGATCTATCGAATTCATATCGAACTGGGCGGGGTCGCCGGGGTAGTTGCCCCAGTGCTCGGTAAGCAGCCCGGTGACATTCGGGTATGGATTATGACCGCCGAAGTCCCCACCTTTATCAAAATGGAGGGAGCCTTCTTTGTCGGAGGCCCAATCTGGACCGCCGCCATCACCGTCCCGGTTTTGCCGGATGACGGACGCTGAACGGCAGCAGGGGTAGACAGGAAGATACCGTCCCTCAATCGCCCACAACGCCGCGCTATACTTTCCGGGAGGACTTTTACTCATGGCGACAGCCACATACCTGCACGCGGACGACATCACAAATACCGACGACTTTTCCGCGCTAGAAGAACGGGTGATGCGCATGGTGGAGCTGTTGCGCGCGGAACGCCGCGAACGCGAACGCGCAGAAGAAACCGCCGCCACTCTTCAACAGCTGCTCGACGAACAGGGCAAGGAGCTGGAACGCACGCAGGGCGAACTCCACACGCTGGAAGAAGAGCGCGGCCACGTCCGCGGCCGTGTGGAACGCCTCCTGAAACAATTGGACGACTTAGGCTGATCTTTCGACTTGAAACACTTTGGGCTTAGGCCTTTGCACCGCTTGGGAAACGCAGGAGAGCATGAGCGCGCAGCACTTGCAGGAAGACGACTACGTCACCGTTGCTATTTACGATCAGACCTATCACCTGCGCGGGCAGAATCCCGCCTACATCGGCCAACTCGCCGCGCTTGTGGATGCCCGCATGCGGGCCGTTGCCGCGCACGGGGCAACAGTTGACTCACTGCGCGTCGCGGTGCTGGCCGCGCTCAACATCGCCGATGAGCTGATGGTGGTTCACGCACGCATGGAAGCACTGGAAGGTGCGGGGCAGCGGGAACGCAGCCGCGCCCACTCGCTCAATGGACTGCTCGACTCTGTGCTGCGAGACGAACACTTGGATGAGCGCCGCGCCGGTTAGCACCCGCATCTTTTTTACGCGCTGCGCGTCTGATGAACAGGGCTTACTTTGGTGCCGGCGCGGGGCTTGCAATCCACACAGCCTCCCGCTAGCATCCTGAGAAGCAAGACTCGCCCTGCAAAGCAGGTAGGTTGGGTCAAGCCGGTTGAACCTATAATTCATTGAACAGGGAGCTCGACTCGTCATTGGTTCGGTGCGCAGTGTCCGCCAGTCCGGAATGCCTAAAGAACCTCGGAGAGTTCCCACCGTCTTAGGACGGGTTCACCGGCAAGCCCGTTTACGGCCCCGCGGGGCGAGTTTTTGTGTCACTCGC
>CAXTKZ010000037.1:0-27395 GCA_964244985.1 uncultured Acidobacteriaceae bacterium | reverse complement strand
AAAAAAGTAAACACGAGCATAAGCATCACAAACGTCGCGAGCACCAGCACAAAGGTTCTTAAAAACTCCACAACCACATAACCGTCGAGAAGGCGAGGGAAGCGGCTTCGTTCACCGCGCATTTTCGTTGTTCCGCGGGATGCCTTCGGCGCTTGGGAGAGCCGCTTGAACCATGCGCCTAGGTCCGGAAGTGAGTACGTCCCCGCGCCCGCCCGCGACATGCTCCGCAGCAGCAGCAGGCCGCAAAGGCCGAACAGCACGTTCGCGCCCCAAACCCCTACGAGCACTGGTATTTTGCCCTGCCGGGCCAGCGCGACCCCGGTCGAAGACAGAAAGTAATAAATAAACACCAGCGCGATGGTCAGCACAAAGCCCGTGCTTTTGCCGCCGCGCCGCGAGCTGATGCCGAGCGGCACACCCAAAAGCATCAGCACCAGGCAGGCAAATGGGTAGGCGTAGCGCTTGCCGAGCTCAATTGCGTAGTAGCGCCCATTCGGACCCGCCGACCGTTGCCGCAGATCGCCGTTCGTCATTGCCAGCACAGGCGAGGGCGCATGGACGGAGTGGTTCTGGTCGTCAGCCTCGGAGATCAGCGGCAGGTCGGTTTCCCCAAAGGTTGTGACGTCGTAATTGCGAGGGTTCGCGGGATCGGCCTGCTGTTGGGTGCCCGCGCGCAACCGCATCAGCACCTGGTCGCCCACGTTGTTCACCACCGTGGCGGAGGCCGCCGTGGTCACGCGCGGGGTCGCCGCATTCGACAGGTCGGCGAGGAACACATCGTGCCACTCGGAAGCGCCGCTGGTTGCGCGCACATCGTCGACATACAGCACGATGTTTTTGAAGTCCTCGTAAAACACGCGCGGCTGTACTTCGAACGATGCCTGTGAATTGCGCAGGTCGGCCTCAAGCGCAAGCGTGGCGCGCCAGGCCGCTGGAGCCAGATAAAGCGTATTCGTAAGGCAAATCAACAGCCCGGCAACCCCGAGAATGCTGCTGATGCGGAGGAAGCTCCACACGCCGATGCCGGAAGCGCGCATGGCGGTGATCTCGCTGTCGGCGGCCAGGCGGCTCAGGCCGAGCAAAACCCCTACCAGCACCGCCATCGGTACTGTGAACACGAGCATATTGGGCATTGTGAACAGGATGATCCTGAGCACCTGGCCCATGGAGCTGGTGTTGCGGATGATGAGCTCAAGCAGGTGGCCGAGGTCGCGCGTGAACAACACGAAGGTGAAGATCAGGCCGCCGAGCAGCGCGTGCGAGGTGATCTCGCGAAGGATGTAGCGTGTGAGAATCCGCATGGGCGCGACTGATTGTGAGTTTATCGCAGAGGCTGCTCATCGCCGGCACCCGAAGGCACAAACCGGTAGCCCACGCCGCGCACTGTTTTCAAGTAGCGCGGGTTCGCCGACTCGTCCCCAAGGTAGCGGCGCAGGCGCACGACGAAGTTGTCGATGGCGCGCGTGTCGGTATCCTCCCGCACCCGCCAAACCTGCTCCAGCAGCTCCGACCGGGGAATGATTCGATTTGGGTGCTCAAACAAATAGCGTAGAAAATCGGCCTCCATAAGCGTGAGCCGGATACGCTCGCCGTCCCGCTCCAACTCAAGGAGAGAGAAATCAACAGTGCGGCCGTCGAACCGGTACACCGCCGGCGCGTCTTCCTGTGCCGGTTCTTCCGTTTGGACGGCGCGCTGCCACTGCATGCGCCGCAGCAGCACATGGAGCCGGGCCAGCAGAACATTCAGGTCGAACGGCTTTGCGACATAATCATCCGCGCCGGCCGCCAAACCCCCCAGCACATCTTCCGGGCGCCCGCGGGCGGTCAGCATCAAGATGGGGACGAAATTGCCCGCGCCGCGCAGCTCCGCCGCTACCGCGAAACCGTCCTTGCCCGGCAGCATTACATCCAGCAGCACGGCATCGTATCGGGGGGCTTGCGCAAGCAGCCGCAGCGCGGTTTCGCCGTCAGCGGCCAGCTCCACCTCATAGCCTTCGGCCTGCAGATTGAACAGCAAACCCTCGGCCAGGTGTGTTTCGTCCTCCACCACAAGAATGCGCGCCGGTGCGCTGCTCATGGGTGTACCCTCACCGGCTTCGCAGGTGCGGGTGTAGTCTCAGCGGACAGCGGCAGGCGCAGGGTGAACGTAGCTCCGTGACCCTCGCCTTTGCTCGCCGCCGACACACTGCCGCCGTGTTCCTTCGCGATCGACTGCACCAGAAACAGTCCCAAACCGGTACCCTGCCGGCGCAGAACATCGGGCACAGGCACCCGATAAAAACGGCGAAAAATGCGTTTGAGCTGGTCGGACGGGATGCCGATCCCCTTGTCACACACTTCAAAGCAGGCCGCGCCGTCCCCGTCGGTGAACACCCGCGCAGCTGCCTGCAGTCCCTCCGGCGAATATTTAACGGCATTGCCGAGCAGGTTGCCGAGCGCGGTTTGGAGCTCGTCGCGGCTGCCGTTGACGGGCAGCGGTTCGCGCGGTACGCGCAACGTCAGGGCTTGGGGGGCGAGCCGGTTGCGCTCCCGGGCACGCACCACGGCTTCTTCGGCCAGAGCGCACAAATCCAGCGCTTCAAAGGCCTGGCTGCGGCCGCGCTGTACCACCTCGCCCGCCTTCAGCACCTGCTCCACGGTGTGCAGCAGCCGGTTTGTGTCGTCGAGCATGATGCGGTAGAACTCCTGACGCTTGTCTTCAGGCACGGGGAGGCGCTGCAAGGTTTCCAGATACAGCCGGATGGACGCGATCGGCGTTTTCAGCTCGTGCGTGACGGCGTTCAGGAACGAGTCCTGCCGCTCATTGCGGCGTACCTCGCGCACAAGGAAAATCGTATTCAGCACGACACCGGCAATCAGCAGCAGCGTCACTGGAATGCCTAACACCAACGGCAGCAGCTCCCGCCAGTTCAACACGATCCAGCCGACATTGAGTGTCACCGCGAGCGCGATAAGGCACACGCCCAGCAGGATGGCAAGCACGATTGCGGGTCTGCGGCGGGTCTGGAGCATGTTTTCGGGCGCTCGCCTACAGCGCTCCACCAAGCCTATTGCATTCCGCGCTCCGATGGAGCGGCACTTGGGGAGTGCAGACGCAGAAGCGGTATGCCCTCCCAGGGGTGGCGCGCGCTGTAGATGGGGTATATGCCGCTGTCCCTGCCATGAAACAACCCGGCCCCGGCCAGCAAAGCGGCCGCGAAACCCAGAACCGCCCACCCGCTCATTACGGAAACAAGGGGCCGCGCGATGGACCGATCGAGAAACAGGAAGAAAAGAATCAGCAGCAGCGGGTCGTAGTAGCGCTGGTATACCACTTTCAGCATAAAGGTCGGCAACAACACCAGAACTACCAGCAAGCGCGTCTTCCAGCTTCCTTTGCCGAGCAGGCCGCCGACCATCAGCAAGCCCAGATAGGCAAAGCCCAAAAAAAGATATACCCCCGGTGGTCCCGCTTTTGCGAACAGCTTCACCGCGATGCCGCCGCCGAGCGGGTGCGCGGCGAAGCTCCACCTGTGCAGCAAAGCGAGGAAGAGCACCGCTCCGCCGGAAGCCGCGACCCAGGAGCCTCGGCTTCGCAACGCGGGCGGCAAGGGTCGGCTCGCCAGCAGGGGTAATGCATAAAACGCGATCAAAGTTAAGGGATACAGCATGATGCTCCAGCTGAAGCCCTGGTGGTGCTCCTGAAAGGAGGGCGGCGTCAGCCCGTGCCATAAGCGCGCGAGATACAACCCCGGCAAGCTCACCAGCGCGAAACAAAGCACTGTCCATGCGCGGGCATTCCGCTGCTCCCGGAACAACAAAATCCCCGTATAGACCGGAAGAAACAGATAGTTCTGGCGGGTGTAGAACGCCGCGGCACTGAACAACGCAAGCAGGGCAATGCGCCTTTTACCGGCAGGTCGGGCCGCGTCGGGCATCAGCGCCGCTGCTGCCAGCAAAAAAAAGATGGGGAGTGTATCGGTGATAGGCCAGTAGGTTGTGCTTTCAAAATAAGGCGAGAGAAGCAGCGCAGCGCCCATCAGCAGTGAGGCGGTTCGTGCTCCAGGAACGTCCGAAAATCGTCTGCGTAGGAGCGCAACGTAAAGCCAAGTCACAAGCAGGGAAAAACATACGTTCGATGCCCGAAATGCGGTGTCGCGGCCGAGCAAGGGATTCCACGACGCCAGCATGTGAAACAAGGGAGTTGTTGCCGAAGAGTAATCCCGCAGTACATCGAGAAAGTTTCCATGACGGAATGCAAGGATCGCAGGCAGGTGGTACCGATAAAAGTCGCTGCGCGATCCGCCGCCGGGATCCAGCCCGAGAATGAACCCAAGCAGAAAAACAGCAAGCGCCGCGGCAAGCGCGATTCTTGGAACCCATGCCGTGCTTTCTCTGAAAGGTCGTACCGCTTCCACAGGCGTTCCTTGAAGCTGACCTTAGCGCGTCGAAAAAGAAAAATGCCCACGAAACTTGAGTTTCGTGGGCATTTCTTATTCCGAAAGTAACGTCAGATGGTAAGTCCGACCTTAGGCGGTCCCTGACGGCCGAGGGTTTGCAGGATCCCAGCTCGCGATCTTAATATCGCGTGCCAGACCAAGTTTCTTCAGGAGCCAGATGCCATAATAGTTCGGGTCGAATTCGTACCAACGCAGGCCATGGCGGGCTGAAACAGGGTGTGCATGGTGGTTGTTATGCCAGCCCTCACCGCCGGTCAGCAGCGCCACCCACCAGTTATTGCGTGAGTCGTCGCGGGTTTCAAACCGGCGCGATCCCCAAAGGTGAGTCGCCGAGTTGACAAGCCAAGTCGCATGAAGCCCAAGAGTCACGCGCAGGAAGATGCCCCATAGCACAATCGGCCAGCCGCCGAAAGCCAGCAGGCAAAGCCCAACGGTGGTCAACGGTACCCAGTGGTATTTCGACAACCAGCAATGGAACTTGTCGCGGCTGAGGTCGGGCGCATACCGGCCCAGCATCTCAGTCTGCGCGTGCAGGGCCTGGCCGCTCATAATCCAGCCCATGTGCGCCCAAAAGGTGCCGTCGTGGGGGGTGTGTGGATCGCCCTCGTGATCCGAGTGCTGATGGTGGACGCGGTGCGTGGCCACCCAGAAAATCGGGCCGCCTTCAAGCGCCAGCGTGCCGCAAACCGCCAGGGCATACTCAACCAGGCGCGGCACCTTGTAGCCGCGGTGGGTCAGGAGTCGGTGATAGCACATCCCGATCCCGACATTGATCGATAAAATATATAGAACAACAGCGGCGATCAACCCTTTCCAGGTGAAAAAGAACAGTGCCGTAATTGCCAGCACATGAAAGGCAAGCATCACGCTGGTGGTCAACCAAGAGATGGAACCGCTCTGATGCTGCCGGCCCAGCTGGGGCGCGTTCGCAGCCTTATGCGCCGTGCGCGAACGGCTATGGACCGTTGGCATTTCAGCGGTGGTGTCTGTTCCTGCTTCTGTATCAACTGGCATTGGGAAAAGCCGCTCCGTGGTGGGGTAGTTCAACTAATCTGAGCGTAGCAGTGGACCTGGCTCATGAATGTAAGACTTGTGTAACGGCAGCTTCCAGGAAAATGTAAAAGCGTCGGCAACTCCGGTAGCTATTCCCGCATCGGGTGCATTTATTACAAATTATATGAATAATTCCTGCGGACGCTTGCGTTACGAGAGTAGGCTGTGTATAGAACATTTTCCACCGTACCGAGGAGATCGCGCCATGATCACAACCACTCATGCTCGGCCCTTCAGCCATACAGGGGTCCATACGCTTGCTCCAACCATGATCGTCCTTTGCCCACGCTGCTCGCAGCACGTAGGGGCTGCCCATGGCCACCGGCAAGCACAAGCCTTGCTCGGCGCGCACCGCTGCACAGGCCGCCTGCGTGAAGCGCTTCAACCCTCAACCGCCCTTCCCTTCAATTAAAACTTGACCGCGGTCAGCAGGGTGGAAAACGCGCCTTTCTCGGGCGCGTTTTCTCGTTGGGGAAATCAGGCAGGCGGCGCGAGCTCGGTGGTCTGCGGCCTTGTGGGGCTGCCCGCTTCGCCCAGGCCGAGCACCTCCCGCAGCCGGTCACCGATGCAGGTTTTATGTTCCGCGCGGAGTTTTGCCCCATCGGCAGTCAGGTAGAACACGTCGATCGCAACCTCGCCTTCCGTGTCCACCAACGCGACTTCCACGTTGGCATGGCAAGCCGCGATGGCCGCGGCAAGCGCGCGCAAAAGGCCCGGCGAGTCCGGCGCGACCACCTGCAAAAGCGTGCTGTGCGTCGAGCTTCCATCGTCAAAATGAAATTGCGGCTCGACCGTCGTACGCAGGGTGCCTGCGCGCGGGCCGCGGCGAGCACGCAGCATTCCATCGACTGTGACTTCGCCTTTCAGGGCCCCGCGCAGGCTTGTGAGAAAGCGTTCGTGCTCTCCCGGGTTCAGCTCGAGAGTCCGGAATGGGTCAGTGAACTGGAACGAGTCCAGGATAAGCCCGGAGGCATTGGAGAATGCGTCCGCCTTGACGATGTTCATGCCCCAGGCAGACAAAGCCCCCGCCATATCGGCGAACAGCATGGGGCGGTCGCGGGTAATCAGCGTTATCTCATTAAACTGGCGATGCGGCCGCAGGACGAGCTGCACGGGCTCCCCTCCAAGCGCGAGCGACAGCTGGAAATGTTCGCCGATCTGGTCGGGCAGGCGCGTTTGCAGATAGCGCTGCGGCATGCCTTCCAGAAAGGCCCGAAGCCGATCGTTCTGCACGGCTTCGCCGGGAGGGAAGCCGCCGTGTACCGCCACCCGCGAAAGGATGCGTGCCAACACCACCGGATCCGCGTCCGCGTGGTACCTAGCCTCGTCCACGGAGCGATCCAGGTAGTTTGCCGTTGCGATATACAGCTGCCAGATATTTTCGGCCTTCCATGGTGTCAGCGCGTCCGGGTTCACGGCTTTGATGTCGGCGAAAGTCAGCAGGGTCAGCATCTTCAACTGCTGCTGGCTGCCCGCATGGCGCGAAAAAGCCCGCACCGTTTCCGCGTCGAAAATATCCCGGCGCAGCGCATGCGACATTTCGAGATGGCTCCGAATCAAGCGTCGAACAACCTCGCGCTCTTCCAGATCGAACTCCAGCCGCGCAAATATCCCTTCGGCCAGCTCGATCGACTCGTGCGCGTGGTCGCCCGTGCGCCGCGCTTTGCCTGTATCGTGCAGCAGCAGCGCCAACATCAGCAGATCCAGGCGCTCTATCTCGGGCAGCAGTGTGGAAAAGCGCCGCTCCCACTCGTGCCGCGGCGTGCGCAGGGCATGGACATTCTCGATCACGAGAAACGTGTGCTCATCGACCGTGTAGCGGTGGTAGGCATCACGCACCACAAGCGCATCGATGCCATGAAACTCCGGCAAAATCAGCTCCAGCAGACCCAATGCATGCATCAGCCGCAAGGCGTGCGCGGCCTGGGGCCCCAGGAGCACATCGCGCAGGCAGTTCCACAGGAACGGGCCTTCCGGCAGTTGCACCGCCAGCCCGGGAAGCGCTTCGGCGATACGTGCTTCGGCGTCCTCGGTAAAACGCGAGCCGTATTGCGCCGCATGCGCGAAAACGCGCAAAAGCGCATCCGCGTCGGTCAGCGGGGCATGGCTCACATCGATCCGGTTGTCCTCTGCAAAAAACTGTGTGCCGGGGATCGCGGTACGCTTGCGCCGCAGGTGCCGGAACAGCGGCTTGCGTCCGGTCGAGGGAGCTCCGTCAAGCAGCAGCCCGGCCTGGCGAAAGATTGCCCGCGCCTGGCGGTAGTAGGTGCGCATCCAGTACGCCGGGTCGGCTGAGCCCAGGGTTTCAAGCCCGATACTTTGCGCCGCCGCTTCGTCCTGGGCACCCCAGTCCAGCATATTGTCGTCGCGTCCGCCGCGGAAATGAAGAAAGCAGCGGGCTGCCAGAAGGAACTCTCGCGCGGCTTCGGCATCTCCACCCAGCCCCGTCCCGGCACTGCCGCCGCCCAGCGCCCGCAGCTGCCCGAGCCACTGGATCAGGTGCGCGTCGCGCAACCCGCCCGGGCCTTCCTTTAGATTCGGCTCCAGGTGGAAGATCGTGCCGCCGTATTTCGCATGCCGGGTGCGCGCGCCCTCGGCAACGGCCAGCTCCAGGCTCCCGGCTTCGCGCGCCAGGGCCTGCGGCAGCGTGTCCGTTTCAAAGCGTGCCGCCACCTCTGCATTGCCCGCCAGAAAGCGCCGGTCGAGCAGAGAAATCGCAAACTCCATGTTGGCCGACGCCGTCAGCCGCTCACATTCTTTCAACGTCCGGGTTGCCGGGCTTGCGCGCCAGCCGATATCCCACATGGTCTGCGTAACCGTGCGGATCAACTCATGTGCATCCCGCTCCGCACTCTCGCTCGCACACAGAAACAGCACATCGACATCGGAGTAAGGAAACAGTTCGCGCCGTCCAAACCCGCCCAGTGCAAACAAAGCGACCTCGCGGTCGGCGAGCAGGCTCAGAAACAATTCGCGCAGCAGGGCATCGGTCGCCGCCGCGCGCTCCCCGACGACGCGGAGTCCGCTGCCGCTGCGTGCAAACGACCCGCGCAGTGCGGCAAAGGAGAGTGCCGCGCGTTCCCGAAGCTCTGCAAGGGGCACATTGGAAGAGTTCAATCTTGCCCCTTTCACGGTCGCGGTTCGTGCAGATTCGGTTTACATCGAGACTGGGGCAAACCCCGCATCACCTTCCGCCAGCGAAAGCACCTTGGCGTTCCCGCGGAGGGTTGCTGCAAGCGAGACTGCCCTAGAGCACAGAGGGCCCACGCTCGTCGTTGCGGATGCGGATTGCTTCGTCCACTTTGGTCAGGAAAATCTTTCCATCGCCGATTTTGCCTGTCCGCGCCGCATTGGCAATCGCGCTGACAGCTTTTTCGACAACATCATCGGCAACCACGGTTTCCAGCTTGATCTTGGGCAGCAAATCGACCGTGTACTCGCGTCCTCGATAGAACTCCGTGTGACCTTTCTGGCGGCCGTGCCCGCGCGCTTCCAGAATGGTCATGCCTTCAATCCCGGCTTCGAGCAGCGCATCCTTTACCGCATCCAGCCGTGAAGGCTGGAGAACCGCTTCAATCTTGTACATCGGAATCAACCGTCCTTGCTTGTATGCCCAAGCGCTCAGGCCGTGGAACGTGTGTGCCCAGTATGCGCCCTGGGCTGTTTTGTCAGGCCGCGAAATCGTACCCTTCTTCACCGTGCTGGGTGATGTCCAATCCTGCGCGCTCATCGTCCGACGACACTCGCAGTCCGATCGTCATGTCGACCAGCTTGAGCAGAACAAGCGTCCCGACGATGGACAACGTCCACGCAATCGCGATACCGACCAGCTGGTTCACGACCTGGTGCCAATTGCCTTCGATCGCTCCCGAAGCGGTTGCGGCTCCGTGTGCGTCCTTGAAAACAGGATTGATGCTTGAGGATGCGAAGACACCGGTGAGCACGGCACCCAGCGTGCCGCCCGCACCGTGAACCCCGAACGCATCGAGCGAGTCGTCATAGCCGAACCGCTGCTTGACCCATACCACCATCCAGTAGCAGAACGCCCCGGCAAGGAGGCCGATGCCGAGCGCACTCATGGGCTGAACATAGCCTGCCGCGGGCGTAATCGCCACCAAGCCCGCGACCGCGCCTGAGATGCCGCCAAGAGCGGAAGGCTTGCCGTTGCGGATCCACTCCGCCGCAGCCCAGGCCAGCGCGGCGGTAGCGGCCGCGAAATGTGTATTGACGAATGCGCTGGTGGCGAGCGGTCCGGAGGAAAGCGCGGACCCGGCGTTGAAGCCGAACCAGCCTACCCACAACAAACATGCGCCGACAATCGACAAGACCACCGAATGCGGTGCCATGGGTTCGCGGGGGTAGCCGACGCGCTTGCCGAGATAAAGCGCGCACACAAGCGCCGAAACTCCGGAGGTGATGTGCACCACCGTGCCCCCGGCAAAGTCGAGAGTGGGGAAGCGGCCGCCGAGCGCCGCGTTGAGCAGCCCGCCTTTACCCCACACCATGTGCGCCATGGGTGAATACACCACGATCGACCAGAGCGTGAGGAACACGGCCATGGCGGAAAACTTCATGCGCTCGGCAAACGCGCCCGTCACCAGAGCGGGCGTAATGATCGCGAACATAAGCTGGTAGATCATGTACGTTTGCAGCGGAATGGTTGCGGCATAATCAGGGTCGGGAGCAAGGCCCACGCCGCGCAGAAACAAATGATGGAGGCCGCCGATAAAGGGCGTGCCCGCGTCAAAAGCCAGGGAATACGAACCGAACGCCCACAGCACGGTGATGATCGCCATCATGGCGAAGGATTGCATCATGGTGCCCAGCACGTTTTTGCGCCGCACCAGCCCGGAATAGAACAAGGCCAGCCCCGGCCCGGTCATCAGGAGAACAAGCGCCGCCGAAACGAGCATCCAGGTGTTGTCGGCCCCGCTTTGCGCCGCTGCCGCCGCGGTTTCGAGCTTACTCAGCCGCGCGTCGATCGGTCCTGTCTGCGCCCATGCCTGCATCTGCCCGGGGACAAATGCCGCAGCCGTAAAAATCCAAAAACAGCGAGGTAGTCGCATGGCGCTCCGCGCGGGGCTGTTCTTGCTTGCCTGGCCGCGGAGAAAGCGGCATGGGGAAACGGTATGGGCCCGCGATGGTGTCTACTGTGACACACTTTTTTCATTTCCCAAAAAAAAGGTTTGTCCTTGCTTCCTCCTCCCCTTTGGGCGTGACTGAATCGGTTCTGTCCTCCGCCCCGCCTGCTTTCAATCCACAGTATGATAGAGACATGAACATCGGGAAAAGCAGCTCGAACTCGGAGGATAAGTACCTTTTCGGCACCCTCCAATCCTCAGGCAAAAACCGCGAAAAGCTGCGCGAGGTCACTTTCGGCGAGCAGCAGCCTGAAGGCGTTCTGCTGGCCTCGCTCGACGCCGCGCTGAACTGGGCCCGGAAAAGTTCCGTCTGGCCCATGACTTTCGGCCTGGCTTGCTGCGCGATCGAGATGATGTCGATGGGCGCATCCCGGTACGATGTTGCACGCTTCGGCATGGAGGTGTTCCGTCCGTCGCCCCGCCAGGCTGACCTGATGGTGATTGCCGGCCGCGTATCGAACAAGATGGCCCCGGTAATCCGCCGCCTGTACGATCAAATGCCCGACCCAAAATGGGTGATTTCCATGGGTGCCTGCGCCAGCTCGGGCGGTGTTTTTAACAATTACGCGATCGTGCAGGGCGTCAACCAGATCATCCCCGTCGACATCTACGTGCCCGGCTGCCCGCCGCGTCCGGAACAGCTGATTTATGCGCTGACGCTGCTTCAGGAAAAGATTCAACGGGAAAAAGGCACCACGCGGCGCGCACTCAGCCTGTCCTGAGGTGGATAACCTTGGATGCGAGGGGGCTGCTGAGGCGGCTCCCTTTTTTTCGCTACAGCGCCGGCTGGCACTAAAGTGTTACATTTGCTTCGATTTCACTTGCTTTGTGTCCCAATACCGGACACTCTACTCGAAGCAGCTGAAAGTTGCCGATAGTTGTACGGATGGCTGGAAGCGGGAATGTAATTTGTGCCCGTAACCGACCGGATACGGGTTGAAAACGATTGCATTGAGGCAACTTGCAGGCGTTTTGAGGCTCTAAGGTAAGAAGCGTAGTTGTTTGGAACGCGAAAAGTGTCGGACGTCCGTGAAGGCGGGCATCACCGATATGCACAAGATAGATTTTGTTCGACTTTCAAGCAAGGTTGTGGAGGATAGACGCATGTATTGTGGTCCATTGCATTCTCTGAGCCGAATCCTGTTGGTGGGAAGTGCTGTGGGCCTCGGCGCCACGTGCCTTTACGCGCAAGATTCGCCCTCAACACCGCCGGGCACCCCGGCAACGCCGGCGACCCCGGCTCAGACAACGCCAGACCAAACGGCTCCGGCAACCGCGCCGGTAACTCAAACGGCTTCTGCCGCTCCCCAAACCGCACCGAAGCAGGCACCTGTTTCCCGCGTCGACATCTTTACGGGATATTCGTACTATGCCCCACATGCCACGGTGACGACCAATAGTGGCGTTACGGGTCAGCCCTTTCCTGTCAACTATGGTTCGGCGGATTACGGCGCGATCGGTTCCGTGGCGTACTTCTTCAACCGGTATGTGGGCGGCGTGGTTGAGTATGCCGATCACGAACTCGGCAAGAATGACGGGTTTTTCAATCCCGCGGCCGGCATCATCTTCCGCTACCCATCCTCGCTTGGTGTAACTCCCTTTGTGCATGGTTTGGCCGGCGCTTCCCGCGTAGGCGGTCCCAATGCCGAACCGGATGTTTACCATAACTACACTTGGGGACCCCTGGTCAAAGTCGGCGGCGGTCTGGACTACGATACGCCGTTCTTTAATCATCACTTGGGCATCCGGCTCTTCCAGGCTGACTTCGTCTACACACACGCAGACTTCGGTCCGGAGCCTGTCACGGGTGGTCGCGCCAACATCGATGCCGCCGAGCTCAGCTCCGGCCTCTTGTTCAAGTTCGGCAACATCACTCCTCCTCCGCCGATCACCTATGCCTGCACAGTCAATCCGCAGACGGTGTTTCCGGGCGATCCGGTTACCATTACCGGTACCGCAACCAACCTGCTGCCGAAAAAGACGCCCACCTACACCTGGACCGGTCAGGGTGTGGACATCAAAGGCGATGGCCCGACAGGCACTGTCAACACCGCGAGCCTTCAGCCCGGCCAATATACCGTTATGGGCCATGTAACCGAAGGTCCTAAGGCTGGACAGTCCGCCGACTGTACTGTGAACTTCACCGTCAAGCAGTTTGAGCCGCCCGCCATCACATGCTCGGCTAACCCCGCAACTGTGAAACCGGGCGATTCTTCGACAATCACCTCACAAGGCGTCAGCCCGCAAAACCGTCCGCTGACCTACAGCTACTCGGCATCCGCCGGCCAGATTTCCGGCACGACGAATACCGCAACGCTGTCGACAGCAGGCGCACCTTCGGGCGCAATTACAGTGACCTGCAATGTGGCCGACGACAAGGGTCAAACCGCGACGTCGACAACCAGCGTCAATGTTGAGGCACCGCCCGCACCCGCACCGAAGACTCAGACACTTTGCGTGCTGAACTTCGACCGTGACAAGAAGCGGCCGGCCCGTGTGGACAATGAAGCCAAGGCTTGCCTTGACGACGTCGCCCTCAACCTCCAGCGGTCAGCGGATGCAACCGCCACGGTAGTGGGCAATGCGGCAGCAACCGAGCAAGCACCGGTAGCAAAGGGTCGCCATAGCCGCAAGGCAGCACCAGCCATGACGCCTGAG
This sequence comes from uncultured Acidobacteriaceae bacterium, assembly GCA_964244985.1. GTDB lineage: Bacteria > Acidobacteriota > Terriglobia > Terriglobales > Acidobacteriaceae > EB88. The sequence continues at coordinate 14,104 of CAXTKZ010000037.1, read as the reverse complement.
AAACTTGCTTCCCAGCGCGCCGTCAATGCGAAGGACTACCTGGTGAAGGAGAAGGGCATCGACGCTTCCCGCGTCTCGGTCCGCACCGGAACCAAGGGGACCAACGAAGTGGACGACTACCTGGTACCTGCGGGCGCAACCTTTGACACCGACATCCCGGGCACTACGGCCGTGGACGAGTCGGGAGTCAAGGCGCAGCCTCGCACAGCTCCGGTAAAGCCGCACCATCACCACCATCACACCAAGAAGTAAATAGATAGGGAGAACGGTTCGCCGTCCCTCCCTATCAGCAAAAGGGCTGGCCTCACGGCTGGCCCTTCTTGTCTGTTTCAAACGTCGAACTGAACAAATTCGCAAAACTGCCGATATACAAAAGGCACTCTCAAGGAGACCGGCTCAAACGCCGGCTGAACAACCCATGACTTTTGCTTCACGTTGGCGCTTTACCTTTGCCCGTATCGCTCTTGCCTCGGCTGCCGTGACTTTCTCCGGCGTAGCTGCTCTAGCGCAAGCCCCTGCTCCCACTTGGGTTTCCGTCGGTCCCGATGGGGGCGACGCCCGCGCACTGGCCGCGGACCCGAAAAACCCGCAGCACCTCTACCTCGGTACGACCAGCTCCTGGGTGTATGAAACAACCGACGGCAGCAAAACCTGGCATCGGCTCGCGAAGCTGGGCGATGCCGACGACCTGATCGTCGATAACATTTTTGTCGATACCAGTGACCCGAAAACGCTTGTAATTGGCGTGTGGAAAGTCGACGAACGTGGCGGCGGAATCTACATCAGCCACGATGGCGGGAAAAAGTGGGCACCGGTAGCCGACATGGAAGGGCAAAGTGTCCGCGCGCTGGCGCAGGCTCCTTCCAACCCAAAAATCTATGTCGCAGGAACCGTAAAGGGTGTTTTTCGGTCGAACGATGGCGGTCAGCACTGGGGCGCGATCACACAAGCCGATGCACCTGAATTACATGAATTCGAGTCCGTGGCGATCGATCCTACTGATACCAATACGATTTACGCCGGCACTTGGCACCTACCTTGGAAAACCACCGACGGCGGCGCTCACTGGTCCAATATCAAAGATGGCCTGATCGACGACTCAGACGTTTTTTCCATCATCATCGATCCGCACGCTCCCTCAGTTGTTTACACAAGCGCCTGCTCCGGTATCTACAAGAGTGAGAATGCGGGCGGCTCGTTCCATAAGGTACAAGGAATCCCGTCCACCGCCCGCCGAACCCGCGTTCTGATGCAGGACCCTACAAACGAGAAGGTCGTGTATGCCGGCACCACGGAGGGCCTCTACAAAACGGCCAATGCAGGCGCAAACTGGTCCCGCCTGACTGGGCCGGATGTCATCGTCAATGACGTTTTCGTCGATCCTGGCAATGCCCAGCGGCTCCTGCTGGCGACCGATCGTAGCGGTGTCCTTGCAAGCAATGACGGGGGCCAAAATTTTGCCGGCGCAAACAGCGGTTTCTCGCAGCGCCTGGTGCAAACCGTGCTGGTCGATGCCAAGGAGCCTCGTACCCTGTACGCGGGCGTGTTGAACGACAAAATCTACGGCGGCGTTTTTGTAAGCCGCGATGACGGTGGACAATGGCAGCAGCTTTCGGACGGTCTCGCCGGGAGGGATGTGTTTGCACTAGCCCAGGCCGAGAACGGCGACATCTACACCGGTACGAACGAAGGAATTTTAAGGCTGGCCGGCAGCAAGTGGCAGGCGGGCGGCAGCGTCGTAAGCCGTTCCAGCAAGAAAGTCGTCACCCGCGCAAAGAAGCACCAGTCCGCCAAAACTGTTGAAACTGTAAAGAAAAATGGCGCGATTGCGGGCCGGGTCAATGCACTGGACCTGAGTGGAGCGTCCTGGTATGCAGCCACTGCTAAAGGTGTGTATCGCTCTACGGACAATGGTGCCACTTGGGAGCAAGCCGCGCTGCCCCCGACCGACTACCACTACATCGCCGCTGAAGGAACTCGCGCCGTAGCGGGCGACCGCCACGCACTTGCATTGAGCGATGACAATGGCGCGAACTGGCATACGCTGGCTCTGCCGACGGGCTTGTCCGGCGTGGGAGCGCTTGCACTTTCCGGTGACGGCGTAGTGTGGGCAGGGGGCCGCGAAGGCGTTTTCTACTCGACCGATGCGGGCACAACCTGGCAGCAGATCAAAAACCTGCCGCTGGGCGGTGTCGATGGTTTGAACTACGATGCTTCGCTGAAGCGCGTCCTGGTTTCATCCCGCACTTCGACCACCATCTTCGGCGTGGACGCATCCGGTGCCCCATGGAAGTACTGGCAGGCAGGATGGCGTGTGCATCAAGTGCTGCAGCAAGGTGGACGGCTCGTCGCGGCGTCGTTGTTCGACGGCGTGGTGCTTGAGGCCAAGCCGCGGGAAACGGCTGACTCCTCGGCGGCATCTTCGAATGGCGTGCAATAGGCAGCGGTGATTGCCCTACGTCCCTACCGCGAAGCGGACTTGCCCGCGCTCCATGCGCTTGATCAAGTCTGCTTCGCGCCCGGCATTGCTTACGGCCGGGCCGAGCTCAAAAGTTTTCTTACACATGCAAGCTCTTTTACGGCGGTTGCTGCGGAGGGCGATCGTATCGCCGGCTTCGCAATCGTGCGTTCGACCCGCAGCCAGCTGAAGGCATTTCAAATGCAGCATGCACCCGCCCTGCATCTGCTGACAATCGACGTTGCTCCGGAAGTCCAGCGTCGGGGCGTCGGAGCGCTTCTGATGACCTGGATTTCGGCGAAAGCAGCGGATCTGGCTGTCAGGGCTGTCGTGCTGGAAGTTGCAGTGGACAACGTAGTCGCACAGCACTTTTATAAAAAGCTCGGCTTCACGGAGGCTGGCTTCATCCCCGGCTATTACAACGGTGTCATCGACGCCCTCAAACTTGAACGCATCCTTGATGATCCCCAGCGGGAAGTCAGTGTATATCCTTTGTAGCCGCTTGCAGCCCGGCGCGTCCTTCCGGGGTTGATGGCCCTTCCGCCTTCCATAGAATATGGCCGGAGCGATCCACCAGCACTGCGGCGATTTTGTGCTCGTTGCCGGAAAGCCCCAGTGCCTCCTGCAAAGCATGTTTATCCGTATACAACGGCACCGACCAGTGCAGCAGCTCGGGATCAGTTTCCGCGCTGCGCAGCGAGCTGTTGTCCCACCAGCGATACAAAGCATTCTCGTGGGCGCTCACCAGCATGCGATATACCTTAAACTCACTTTGCGTATGTTGCAGAGCTTGTGCCGCGGCGGTCCACGTTTCAATCTGCGGTTCTTGGTCCCGCGCCCAAAAAAGCAGCAAAAGGTTCAGTTTGCCTTCTAACTGCAACGGCAAGTTGACAGCAGTTTTGTCCAGCGCTTCCGCCGAGATCGCGGGAAACACACCGGCTCCGTCGTGTGTCGGCGCGTCTGCATAGGCGCACAAGCATGGGACGAGTGTGCACAAAAGCGTGATCTTCCAAAACGTGCGCGGACACGAAGGTGTGTGCATCTTTGGGCATACTAACAGCGCTTCGGCCCTTTACTGCACGTCATCCTTGCGCAGGTCGCTGCCGAGTGACGGGCCGCTTCGGTAAAATTGTCCTTAAGGAAAAATCAATGACAAGCATTCCAGCACAGCGCCGTTCGTTCGCGACAGACGATCCAGCGCTTTTGGGCGTGGGCGACAAGATTGCGGCAAGTGAGCGGCTTACCTTTGAGGACGGCTTGGCCTTGTACCGGTCGCCCGACATCCTGGCCGTCGGCTGGCTTGCCAATGCGGTTCGCGAGCGCCTCCATGGCGACCTCGCTTACTTCAACGTAAACCGTCATATCAATCCGACCAACGTGTGTGTCGCCTCCTGCCGCTTGTGCGCGTTCGGACGCAAGAAAGGTGCGGAAGGCACCTACACCATGGCGCTTGAGGAAGCCTGGTCCTCAGCCGGCGAGGGCTATACCGAGGCGGTGACCGAGTTTCACATCGTCGGCGGACTCCACCCCGACCTGCCGCTTGAGTATTTCCTCGATCTTGTCGCGGGCTTGAAGGAGCGTTTTCCGCTTGTTCACGTCAAGGCTTTTACCATGGTCGAGGTTGCTTTTCTTGCCAAGCGGGCGAAGTTGTCCATACGGCAGGTGCTTGAGCGCGTGCAGGCAGCCGGGGTCGATTCATTGCCCGGCGGCGGCGCGGAAATCTTTTCGGACCGCGTCCGCTCCATCATCTGCGACCATAAAATCGACGGCAATGAGTGGCTGGCAACTGCTGAAATCGCGCACGGTCTCGGCCTGCGTTCCAACGCAACGATGCTGTATGGCCATGTCGAAAACGACGAGGATCGCGTCGATCACCTGCTGCGCCTGCGCGCTGTGCAGGACCGTACCGGCGGCTTCCAGACGTTTATTCCGCTCGCTTTCCATCCGGAAAATACGGCGCTCCACCACCTGCCGCGCACCACGGGCATGACCGACCTCAAGCAGATTGCCGTCGGTCGCTTGATGCTGGACAACTTCCCGCATATCAAGAGCTACTGGCAAATGGTTTCGCCCAAAATGGCGCAGATCGCGCTTCGGTTCGGCGCGGACGATATCGACGGCACGGTCATTGAGGAAAAGATTTACCACGATGCCGGGGCGACCACCCCGCAGGGTATGCGTCGCGAGGAACTGGTGCGTTTAATCAAGGCTGCAGGCCGAGTGCCGTTTGAGCGCGACACCATGTACCGCGCCGTCACGCGCACAGAGGACACGTTTACCGTGGCGGTGTAGTGGGCGGTTCCCAGCGTTAAAGGGCGCTGCCACACCGCCGAGTACATCTTTTCTGCATTTGGAAACCAATTCGATTGTTCAATTAGTCGCGGAAATAGCTCATTGTTTTAGGGGAGAGGTGCTGTACAGGATGGAATGCCGGCCGGCATTTCATCCTGTACAGATTCACCTCCTACCAAAACTGGTATCTGCTGTATCATCCATCGCCCGATCATACTACCTATAGAAGCGACAGCAAGGCCATCTTAGAAGGTAGGTCCGTGCGCCGGTGCGGGCGGTGCCAGCGGATTATTCCTAAGTTGGTAAATCCACTGCCGTACAGATTGCCCTTGAACGATATCATCGTAGCGATAAGGCGCGATGAAAACAGAAGTACGCTCGTTCAACCCAGGCTTGAGGGTGAAGAAGCCGTGAATGCCCAAGTAGGATCCATTCGAGGTGTTGGAAGCTTGAATGATCTTGGCATCATTGGCAAAAGAGGCAATGGTGATGCACTTAGTGCCAGTGGTGTCGCACATACTGGCCCAATCCTCAGTAAGACCTACATTGTAGCCGGTGCCGTATTGCCCGGTGCGGGCAGGGAAGCCGAGAATGCTTGTGGCACCTGAGGCGAGAGCAGCTTGAGTAACTGGCTCAGTAAGGCTGTTATAAGGGTTGCTGCCATTGTAGAAATACACCAGGCCGCCAATCCCTTCGTGCAGGAAAATAGCCGGCAGTTCCTGGAAATCCGGGGTCATTGTGCGCAGGGCGTTCCCGCCGATGATGTCATAGGTCAGCTGTGCGAAAGGACCGACCACCTGGGAGGTTTGAGCCCAGAACAGACCGGGTACGTTGCTGCTTTTGGAATAGTTGTTGGGGGCATGTTTATCCACCGTGACATACCCGGGAGCCGGCGAGTACACATCGTCCGTGTAGTTGTTCGGGTCACCGTACCAGCAGTTTGCCGAAACTGCCTGTACCGGGTTGAAGCCGGCCCCAGCATCCTGCCCATTGTTCGCGCAGCCGACATTGGTAACATCGTCACTGACATTATCGGCAGCCATCTCCTGCCTGCACGAAAAACCGGGATGCGCGGCATTACAAGCGGCTTGTGTCGGGTAGGCGGTGTTATCCCACGTGCCCGGGGTGGGATTCGGCACGTTGAAGTTGTCCCCCTTGTTGGCATTTCCCAGCCAGCTCACGAACCATCCCGAAGGCGTTCCGGCCGGCGCGTAGTTAAGGTCGTCGCCGTAGAGTGCGAGCTGCATGGCAGCTCCTGGGTTCTGCTGGATGCGGTCAAGTTTGTCGGTGCCGTAAAGCTCGAAAACCGCACCGCCAAAGCGTCTATCTACCCCCAAGCGTACGTAATCGTTGTACTGGTAGATCGTGTCCAGGGTACGGTTGGCCATGTAACCGGCCCATCCGCACCAATCGGCATCGGTTATCAAACCGCTGACATTGCCGTCACCATCGAGATTGCCGTTGCAGTTGACAGGGGCAAACGGCTTTTCATTCACATTGGCTTTGCCACCTTGATTGCAGGAGATGACGGTTCCCGTGCCAAGCTGCCAGGTACAATCGCCGGCACCGGAAACAGAAAGGCAAGTCGCCGAAGGACTTACTTTGGTGGTGCACCATGCATTACCCGTAAGACCGGCGGAAGTCGCAAAAACTTGCGTGACAGCGCCGTAGCCGAAGGGTGTAATCGTTCTACTCTGGGCATTGACAGGTTGCAGGCTGGTGAACTGAGAGTAGCCAAAATTACATTGTGCTGCGATCGCAGCAGTAAGCAAACCGGTTTTAACGAATGACATGTTTCTCAAAGCGCCGTGTCTCCTAAAGTGGGTCATGCAATGACTGTAGTTCCGGATGAAAGCTGCAACACGAATACTACGTATTCTCGGTTGCACTATCGTAATCGTTACGAAGGATGTATCCCTACATTGCTTATCCTCCCCCATATAAATCATTCAGCCACTATAGCTTTAATGAGGGCACCGAAAACAACACCTTAGGATTTTTTGACCCCATAACGATGGCAACCTACGTCTGCTAGAGGAACAAGAGTCGCTCCTTAATGCATTGGGGAGCGAGGGTACGTAGTTTTCTACCTGAAAGTCCGAAGCGAAACCGGATGGGACGGGGTCTTTACGGCCTAGATGATCTTCTTCTCGGACTTGGTCAGCGAAGATAAAGCGATTGGGATCTCCACCAGGTGTTCGCGATTCTTTGTCGGTTCAGGCAAGGGCGATGCGGCTTGTTTGCTCACCTTCGCCGCCCGGCGCTGCTTCACCAGCCAGGATGCCAACAAAAACAGCCCGGAGAATGTAAACAGGAGCACAAGGAGCGCAAGCGTCCCATGCAGCTGGGCCATGTCGTTGTACAACAATGCCAGCGCAAAAAATACAAACACAATATGGGCGCAGAAGACCTCAAGCGAAGCCCTGCCGAGCGTAAGAAACGGCTCGGCCTGCACCAGTGGAAAGATGAAGCGGCGCAGCCAGTATGCCAACGCTGTGAATGCAAAGAGATTCAACACCCGCAGGGGACCGATGTGCCATTTATCAAGCTGGAAAGCCAGCGTATCCTGCGTAAGGTGAGGACCCAGCCAGCTGTGCCGCACACCTAGAAAAAACAAACAAACAAAGAGCGCCGCCGCGGCCCAACGCCCGTCGATACGGCGCAGCGGATTCGTACCTTCGGCTGACCGCGAACCGAGCCAAAGCCCCATCATCCACACGCCCTGCCATGCCAGCAGATTGAACGCGCCCCCTTCCTGCACCGGGATCCGCAGATGCGTCAGCTGGATAATGCCGCTGTGGACCCAGTCGCGCAGCCCGAACTGCGCTCCCGCCCACAGTGCGAAGCTCGCGATGAGCGGTATACGCCAGCCCCGCCGCGCCGCCCAGCTCAACACCAGCGGCGTTCCGGCCAGGAACAGCACATACATGGGCAGGATATCCAGCAGGGGAGGGCAGTACAGCAGCAGAAGCGAGCCCACAACCGCGGTCACGGGACGTTCGAAGTAAAAATTCAGCAGGTTGTGGAGCGCCTCGCGGTGCGTGGAAGCTGCAAGAGCGGCCACCACGGTGAATAAAAGCGCCAGCATCGCGACATGGATGCCGTAGATTTTCAGCGCCCGCCGCCACAGCTTGGTTTGCAGCCCTTGCGCGTCCTCCTCAGCCTGCCGCCGGTAGATGCGCGCGACCAGGAGCGCGGATAAGAACACAAAACCTTCCGCCGAAGACAGGAAGCCGAGGGGCTGGTTGACCCATTCGCTGAAGCGCGTGGGCAGGTGCGTCAGGGTCATCCATACCAGGAAAAGGCCGCGCAGCGCATCCAGTTCCGGCCGGCGTTGGAGTTTTGGGAAGCGCATCTGTTCCCATTAGACGACGATCCTGGGTGTGAGTTGCGGGTATCTAACGGATGTATTCGCGGATGAATGGATCTTCCGAGTGCACCAGCTCCATCGTCGATCCATTGAAGACCAGCTTGCCCTCGTGCAGCACCAGAAAGGTGGTACTTTCGTCCACCTTGCCGTCGGGCAGCTTTTCCATATGGCCCGCATCCTTATTGAAATGGTGCGTGGCCAGGGTGAAAGCGTCCTGCAAACGGTGTGACACCAGCAGGGAGCTCGACCCATACAGATCGCGCTGCTTGATCACCAATTCAATAATGGTCGTTGAGGTGATCGGGTCCAGGCCGCCTGTAGGTGAGTCGTACAGCACAAGCTCGGGGTCGGAGATGATTGCGCGTGCAATCGATACGCGCCGCCGCATGCCGCCCGAAAGCTGCGAAGGGTACTTATCGATCGTGTGCTCCAGCTCAACGAACTTGAGCGCTTCCCGCACGCGCCGGTCTACTTCCTCGTCCGGCACCTTATCCTCGGTCAGGCGGTAGGCGACATTGCCGCGCACCGTCAATGAGTCGAACAGGGCACCCTCCTGGAACACCATGCCGATATGGTCGCGAAGGCGGAATAGGTCGTCTTCGCGCATCGTGTCGATCTCCTGCCCGAAGATTTTGATAACACCGGAGGTGGGACGGATCAGTCCGTTCGCCAGCTTGAGCAGAACGCTTTTGCCTACACCGGCGGGCCCCAGCACGATGCGCGTTTCGCCGCCTTTCACCTCGAACGAAATGTTGTCGAGCACGGTCGCGCCGCCGTTTTTCAACGTCACACCGTCGAAAACCACGATGGGCTCGTCCGGGTGCTCCTGGCTCCAGGTTTTACGTTTCGCTTCAGCCATGCCTGTCAGCGCCCGAAAATGCCGATCATCAAGCGGCTAATAACGAAGTCGCTGGCGATGATCAGGATGGACGATACAACGACCGCCTGCGTGGTCGCGCGGCCCACTCCCTGCGTGCCGCCCTTTGTGTTCATGCCGTAGTAGCAGCCGATTGTCGCAATGATAAATCCAAAAAAGATCGGCTTGATCAGGCCTTGAAACACATCCGCGAAGACCAGCTTTTGGTAAGCCGCATGAAAGTATTGCGACCCTCCCTGGCCCAGCAGAAACACCGCCACCGTACCGCCGCCCATGGTCCCCACCGCGTCCGACAGAATGGTTAGAAAGAACATCATCACGATGGTTGCGACGATGCGCGGCATCACCAGCTTCTTAAGCGGATCCGTGCCCAGCGCGCGCATTGCATCGATCTGCTCCGTCACCACCATCGACCCGAGCTCGGATGCCATGCCGGATGCGTTGCGGCCTGAAACCATCAGGCTTGTCAGCACCGGGCCCAGCTCCTTGATCATGGAAAACGACACCAGCTGCCCCGTGATGGCGGACGCGCCGAACTGTGCCAGCGACGACGACGATTGCAGCGCCAGCACCCCGCCCGTGAAGAAACCGGTGAGCAGAACAATGGGAATCGAACCCACACCGATCGAATCGGCTTGTGTGAAAATGTCGGCCAGATACAATGGTCGGCGAAACAGATTGCTCAACGCGCGCGCGCTCAGGAGCGAATAGTTTTGCAGCGACAGGATTGAGTCTTTCGCGAAGCGTTCCAGTGTGTTCTCTGCCATATGTGTCGAAACACCACGGTGGACGCCCTTCAAGCCGGCGTTTCGCGTACGCTCTCCCGTTCAAGACGATTGTATGCGAAGCGGCTCTATAGGTTCGTCCGCGGTATGGTTCCTGAAAACTTCCATCAACCTGGAGATTGCATCGTCAGCGTGGAAGGCTTCAGTAAACATCAAGGTCGTCGCCGTCGTCTCGGCTGCGCGCTTCCGCATCCCCGTTTCAAAGGAGGCGATTGCCGATGCGAGATCGGGAAAACTGTCGCTCAGAAGAGCTTTGGCCAGTTCCAATGCATCCAGCATGGCCATGTTGACCCCTTCCCCGGCGTAAGGAGGCATGGCATGCGCGGCATCGCCGATCATTGTCAAATCCGGCAGCGTTTCCCATGTCTGATCCAGCGGGAAAAAGTATTGCGGACGGATATGAAAGGGGGATGCGGCGTTCTCGAACAAAACGTCCCACATGGGGCTCCAGTCGAGGAACTCGCGCTTAAACCATGCCAGCATCTCCGCCCTGCTGGACAGGTCGATACCCGACGTTTCGAACCAGCGCTCCGCCATTTCGCAGCCGGTGTAAAAAGCCAGGCTGCCATCGCCTTTTGCGCCGATAAATAAACTGTTTCCGCCGCCCAGCGCACAAATTTTGCCTTCGCCGATGAGGGCATGGATTTCTGGGGCAGCGGTTGCCGCTCCGTACACATTGCCTTCAACAATTGTGATTCCAGAGTAAACAGGGCGGATAGGCGTGATGAAGGGGCGTATGCGCGAGTTCACGCCATCCGCGGCAACGATGAGGTCCGCGGTTTCTGTTTCCCCGCTTACGAAGTGCAGGTGCACTTGACCCGCGATACGATCCAGCGTCGCGAACTGCCGATCCCACATGACCGTGCCCGGAAGGAGCGAGGCGAGAAGGAGATCGCGCAAGGGTCCGCGATCGATTTCCGGTCGCTCCGGGCCTCCTTCTCCGCCGCCAAAATTCTCCGGGACGATGTTGGCGTGCTGATCGACCAGCACCACTTTGTCGGCACCAACTCGATAGTTCTCGCGGAAAGCACCCATCAAGTGGGCTGCTTCCAGGGCTTTCAGCCCCGAGTCATGGTGCAGGTCGAGCGTGGCACCCTGGTTGCGCGACGCATGGTTTGTGTCGCGCTCAAAAACCGCGACGCGAACGCCCTGCACTTGCAGCAGCCTGGCCAGCGTAAGGCCGCCCGGACCGCCGCCGACAATGGCCACTCGCTTGCCCGATACAGAGCTCATCTCAGCCTTCCCGCACGCGCTTTCTGATCTCAATGCCCAGCCGCTTGATTTTTTGGTTAAGCGTGGAGAGTGGAATGCGAAACTGCTCGGCCGCCTCGGTCTGGTTCCAGTGGGCGCGTTCGAGCTTGTCGATGATGATCCGCCGCTCGATATCTTCCATGATGTCGAACAACGAAGCATGTGCCGCATGCTCCAGCACACTTGCCGAGTAGGCCCGGCCGGTCACGTGGCCGGGCAGCAGCTCCAAATTGACCACTTGGCCGGAGCTCAGCACCACGCCGCGCTCCATCACGTTTTCCAGCTCGCGCACATTGCCCGGCCAATCGTAATCGATCAAGGCGCGCAGGGCTTCGGGAGAAAGAGTACGGATGGGCAGCTCGTTTTCGTCGGAAAACCGCCGCAGAAAGTGGTTCGCCAGCGCGGGGATGTCTTCACGCCGCGCCCGCAGCGGCGGCAGCTCGAACCGGATCACATCCAGCCGGTAAAACAGGTCTTCGCGGAACTTGCCCTGACGCACCGCCTCGCGCAGATCCGCGTTGGTAGCGGTGATGATCCGCACATCCACCTGAATTTCCTGGGTGCCGCCGACATGCATAAAACGCTTGTCCTGGAGCACACGCAGGATTTTTGCCTGCGTGTCGAGCGGCATCGTGCCGATCTCATCGAGAAACAGCGTCCCGCCGTTTGCAACCTCAAAAAGGCCTTTTTTCGCCGCGATCGCCGAGGTGAATGCGCCTTTTACGTGGCCGAACAGCGTGGACTCAAGCAGGTCGTTGGGCACAGCCCCTGTGTTGACGGGGACAAAAGGCCGGTCTTTCCGGGGAGAATGCGCGTGGACGGCCTTCGCGATCAACTCCTTACCTGTGCCGCTTTCGCCCTGGATCAGCACGGTCGAGCGCGACGGCGCGACCTGCGCCACCGTGTCGAAGATGCGCAGCATGATCTCGCTCTTACCGATGATGTTGGGGAAGCTGTAGCGCTGCTTGAGCGCACGCTTCAGCTGGACGTTTTCTTCTTCCGCTCGGTAGCGCGCGATGGCCGCGCGGATGTCCGCCAGCAACTTTTCGTTGTCCCAGGGCTTCTGGACGAAGTTCTGCGCGCCGGCGCGGATGGCGTCCACCACATTGTTCACGGTGCCGTAGGCGGTCAGCATAATCACCGGCAGCTCCGGCGCGCGCTCGCGGATCAGCTCAAGAATCTCAATCCCGTTTTTTCCGGGCAGGGCCAGGTCCAGCAACACCAGGTCGTACGGCCGCTGCTCGATCCGAAGGAGGCCGGCCTCGCCGTCGATCGCCATTTCCACCGTGTAGCCTTCGAGTTCGAGCAGCGCTTCCAGACTTTCGCGAATGCCGGCTTCATCATCGATGATCAGCACGGTTTGGGTTTCGGACCCGCGCTCAACCGACGGCGGTGAGGGTGCGTACAGCGTATTAGACATGCGCGGGTTTCTCTTTCAAGGGAAATTCAAGAGCGAATGTGGTGCCTGCGCCCGGCTGGCTATCCACGTGGATCTTGCCCGCATGCTCCTGGACAATGCCGTAGGTCACGGCCAATCCGAGGCCGGTGCCCCGACGCTCGCCGTCCTTCGGAGCCGTTTTGGTCGTGAAAAAAGGATCGTAAATGCGCTGAACGTGTTCGGGCGCGATGCCTGACCCGGAATCGGTGACCGCGGCGGTAACGCAGCCATTGCAGCTCGTCGCCACATGGAGCCGCCCACCGCCCGCCATCGCATCCTTCGCGTTCAGGAACAGATTCAGGAATACCTGCTGAAGCTTGCCGCTGTTGCCCTGGATAGCGGGCAGGTCCGGGTCGAGATCGGTCATAAGCTCGATACGCGCGGTCTTGAACTGGTGTTCCAGTAAAGCCAATGTTTCCTTCACCACCGCGTTCAGGTCGGTGGAGCGGAACTCCGATCCGCCGGTGCGCGAAAAGTTCAGGAGGCCGTTCACGATCTCCGACGCGCGGAAAGTCTGCTTGGTGATTTTGTCGAGCAGGGGGGCGAGCCGCTGGTCTTTCTCATCACGGGCCCGCAATTGCTTGCTCATCATCTGCGTGTACGACGAGATCACCGCGAGCGGCGTGTTGACCTCATGGGCGACCCCGGCGGCGAGCAAGCCGATCGAGGACAGCTTTTCCGCCTGCGCCAGCTGCGACTCAAGCCCCACACGCGCCGTAATGTCATCGACCAGCACGATGCGGCCCAGCGTTTGGAACTCGCGCGAAACCAGCGGGGCGATGGAGATATTCGCAAACCGGCCTTCCACGCCCTCATTGAGCCCGCGCAGGGGGAATTTATACAAATGATGGACGCCGGGGTCGTCCTTGACGCGGTCGAACTCATGGACGAAAGCCGCGTCGAACACATCGCTCAATCGCTGCCCCAGAGCCTCGGCGCGCGGCATGGCGAACAACACTTCCATCTGCGCGTTCCAGCTTTCGATTCGCTCCCCCAGATCGACCGCGAGAATCCCAATGTTGGTCGACTCGACAATGTTCTCGTTGAACTCCTTCAAGCGCTCAAACTCGGCGATCTTGCTTTGGAGGCTTGCATACAGGGTCGCGTTCTGGATCGCGATGCCGACATAACCGGCGAGCGACGCAAGCAGCTCTACATCCTCGCTCGACAGGAAGTCGCCGGAGGTGGTGCGGCCCAGGCCGATCACCGCGATGGTGCGATCCTGTCCGCGGCAGGGCAGGTAATAGTAGAGTTCAAGCGCCGCGGCCGTGCGGCGCTCGCTCTCGGATAAGTGCAGCGCGGCTTGCGGGTTTTCAAGAAACAGGTGGCTCGCGCCGGTCCGATCAAAGTCGAGGAAGCCGAACTCGGATCCGATGGGCGCGGCGGCCAGCCCATGCGCGGCCGCGAGTCGAAACCCTCCCGCGGCTTTGTCGTCGGCGAGGAACACGGCCACCCGCGCTACGAGGAGCGTCTGCGATAACCGCGTGGTAGTCGCGTCAAGCAAGGAAGGAAGGTCGGTTTGGGTGCCCAGGCCACGGCCGAACTCAATCAGGGTCTGCCGATAGTCGTAGCGTTTCCGGTCGAACACACGGTCAACCCGGTTTTGGATAGCGCGCTTAACGGGGTCGAACAG
>CAXTKZ010000036.1:0-27598 GCA_964244985.1 uncultured Acidobacteriaceae bacterium | reverse complement strand
GAGGGCTGTCCTTAGTACGAGAGGACCGGGATGGACGAACCTCTTGTGTTCCAGTTGTCCTGCCAAGGGCACGGCTGGGTAGCGAAGTTCGGTTGTGATAACCGCTGAATGCATATAAGCGGGAAGCACGCTCCAAGATGAGATCTCCCTGAAGGGCCCAGGAAGACGACCTGGTTGATAGGCTGGAGGTGAAAGCGCAGTAATGCGTGCAGCTTACCAGTACTAATCGCCCGTCCGGCTTGTCCATAGAATTAACTCTGTGCAGTTCGCACCAGAGACATTCAACACAAGCCTTGTATCAGCAGCAAACCCAATCGATTTCGCTGTGAGCCATTCTGGATTACCCACTACTGGTGGGTGCCCCGCCGTAAAGGCTGGGTTAGTATCCAAACAAGTTTACCGGTGACCATACTGTAAGGGTTCCACCCGTTCCCATCCCGAACACGGAAGTTAAGCCTTGCTGGGCCGATGGTACTGCGCGCGCAGGTGCGTGGGAGATTAGGAGATCGCCGGTAATAATCTTAAACAGCCCGCCTCCAGCGGGCTGTTTTGTTTTGCGTACAAACCATGTGCGATGAGAGGGGAAGAATGTTTCTACCAGTGCCATCCCTCATCCTGCATACGATCATGTTCGGAAGCCACCTCCATCAGGAACAACATACAAGCTTGCCGCAATGCCGGGATGTGACCCTGCATGCCGCTTACCTGGCTGAGGCCAAACTGGGTGACGGAGCGGGTTTTCTGGTGGAGATCAGCAACGATCGTGCAGTACCGATCGTTCTTCCTGACCCAGTGCCGTTGAGCATCCATTGGTATGCGTTCAGCGGAGGACGCTGGCTGTGGCGCTCATCGAGCGGTGCAGGAGGTGCCCTGGTCAATGCAGATCGGGAGGGAGGGCCAGTCTTTGCGATGCAGCTTCCGGAACGGGAGCTTCGAATCCAGACAATTGCCACCCGATCGAAGTACAGCTGGACTGCACTTGCACGCACCTCGCCGGCACTACGGTATCGCCCAGGGTGTGAGCACTGCGGCTATACGGGCGACAACACATTCCGTGCAGTATTGGCTTATGCCATTTTGCCATCTGACGCTGCCTCAGCAACTGGTCTGCTCCAATGTGGTTTGCGCAGCAAGCCCGTGATTATGCCGCCTTTGCCGGCAGATGACAAGCCACACAACTCCGGGCGCTGAGGCGGGTTCTGAGAACAGGGAGGAAAGTATGCGGAAAATCTTTGGAACGTTTGTGTTGGGAGCCGCGTTGTGTGCGGGTCTAAGTTCGCCATTGTTGGGGCAGGCCGATGTGCAGGGGCAGCATGAACATCGAGGCCCCTTGACGCCTGAGCAGGAACTCGGAAATCTAACCAAGGCCTTGCAACTATCGAGCGAGCAGCAAGGAAAGCTGAAGCCGGTACTGGAAGAGCGACATGCCCAGCTCATGCATATGCAGGAGGATAAAGGTCTTTCGCGCGAGCAAAAGATGGCGCACATGAAGCAGGTCGATGAAGGTGCGAATGCGAAGGTCCTTGGGATATTGAATGGTGAACAAAAAACCAAATACCAGGCCATGATTGAACAACGGCGAGAACGACGCGAGGCGATGCAGCGTGGGCATGGCGACATGGGAAAGAGCCAAGAGTAGGCTATCCGTTCAGTCTCCCTGCGATCACTTTTTCTGTGCTGCGCGGTTTTCATCCGCGGAGGCTTGAAAACGCCTGTACTGGTCATCTGCGAGTGTGACCTGTACGTGGTAGCTGAGAAAAAACCCTGCATGCGCTTCGACGCGAACCAAGGCACCGGTCGGCAACCAGACCTCGTTATTGACGATTTTCTGTTCAAAAGCGAAGGTTGACCCTTTATCGAGTGAGACCAAACCAATGGCCATGTGGAAGTTCGAGTCCAGGCGGGCTTCCACACGGCGTACTTCGCGGTCACGTTCATCGATCCATAGCGTACCGGAGAGATGCTTGGAAGCATCCTCGGCTACACCATGGGTGTCGGCATGTGGATCCCCTACGAAGTCGATAGCGATCATGGGCCGGTTATCCATCATTACTCGTCGCTCATTTTGAAATCGCTCGATCTGCAGCAAACGGGCGACGCTCACTTCGCGACCGGCGTTCAGCGGATCTCCGGGCGGCGTACGCTCAGCCAGTGCAACCTTATGTTCAATGCGGTCACTTTCGTGATCCTGGTCGCCGGTGCTGAGAGCCGCACCATTGCGGCGAATGAGGGTACGGATGGGGTGCCCATGCACAAAGATGACGTTGTATTCGCGCTTTTCTTCTTTTTTGACACCCCCGTGTTTATCAAGCTGATGGATCGTCTCGAGCTCGCGAAAAGTGTAGCTTTCGCGCATTTTGTCGAGATCGCGCTGATGAATCCGTACGTCCTGAAGGAAAACGGCGAGTGGTGGAAGCGCTTGCGGGTCTGCAGAGGCCATAAAGGCAAGAAAAACCGGCAGGACAATGGAAGCAAGCATAGCCTTAGAGTCCCACATTGGAACAGAAAGGGCGAGAGATCGCCCGCAAAAGCATAGGAAAAGCCGAGCCCATGCGCTATGATTCCCCCTGACACTGCCCCTTATGATTCTGACACTTTTCTCATTCGGCCTGAACTGGGCTATTCTTGCTTTCACTTTCTTTGGCTGCACCAAGCTGCTGTCCGGTTTTCACAGCCCTTATGTGCAGTCCACGTTCACCATTGCTTTTCTGATCGCCTTTATCGATGCCATCGTGATCAAGGCGGCGCGGGTCATGGACTTCCGTGTACCTGCAGGATTGCTTTATTTGCTGATTGCCGGCCTGACGTACCTGATGATTCAGGGAACAAGCAATATGCAGATCGGCTACTACGTAACCGGCCACAAGAGCGCAACCATTGCCGCGGTCGTCATAGCGGTTGTGGCATTCCTTACTGAATTCATCAAAGAGAAGTTCCGGGCCGATGCACGGTAGCCTGTACTAGGAGAAAGGCCGCCGTCAGCAGGCCTTCTCCCAAACGGCATAGCTCACTTGCCGTTTAGCTTCTGTGTGGCGATTTGCCCTGCCGCCGTGGTTTTATCGGTGTCTTTCACCTTCGCGTACAGCTCGCGGGCGCGCTGAGGATTGGTGCTTTCGACAGTTGACGCCAAGGCAAGGCGGGCGGCATTGGCCGAAACCGTCAGGGTTGGATGATCAATAAGACTCTGATAGAGGGCAGCCGCATTGCCGGCACGGCCTGATGAACTGTACAGCCCGGCCAGAGCCATCTTTGCCAAGGCGGCAAGCCCGTCGTCATGGCTGCCACCGACTTTTTGCAAGTCTGTCTCTGCCTCAGCAGTCTTGCCCATATCGATCTCAGTAAGGCCGGCGAAGTAGCGCGCATTCGCGCCTGCCTGAAAAAGACCATATTTTTCAGCTACGCTGCGAAACAACGGATTTGCCGCTTGAGCGCGGGCCGCCGCACTCGAATAGCTTTTCACGTTTGGGATAGCGCGCTGGCCTGGCTGCTGAATCGGCGCGTCGTATACATCCATGGCACTGTTGAAAGCGGCAAAGGCAGCCTGTTTGCGGTTGCTGGCCCAAATGGAGATCACCAAAATAGCCAGCAACAAAGCCGCGGCAGCAACGGACAACCGTAAGACCAGACGTTTGTTTTGATCAAGCCAGTTCGGCGCGGGGGTGCCGAGACGTGAAAAACTGCCGGTGCTTGAGGGGGAAGAGGTCTGGATGTCCACGGTGGATGTGCCTTGTACAAGGAAGTGAGCGGCGTGTGTTACGCCGCCTTCCAAGTTTAGCAGGGTAAATGTGGACAACAAGGCTCTGCGCGAGCCGGTGTGCGAGCTACCTCCCATGGACAATTCAGGCGGCGCGGTAATCGTGGAGCTGACCGTTCTCGATTTTTTCCTGGCAAACGATGCAATTGGGGGTCCATGGCACTGCTTCCAAACGCTTTTCCCCGATCATTTCACCGCACTGTATACACTCGCCGAAGCTGTGTTCGTCAATGCGGTCAAGAGCGGAGCGCACCTGCGCCAACTGGGTATGGCCTTTTGTGCCCTGAAGGAAAAGAAGTTCTTTCTGGTAGGACTGCACGGCCTGGTCGGCCGCGTCCTGGAGGTCGTCGGTGCTGGACTGCCGACCTTCTCTGACGGCGGACAGCATGGAGCGTTCGAGCAAAGCCTTTTGTGTGCGCAGCTTGTCTTCGAAGCGTTCGAGGGATTCTGGGGAACGGGTAATCACTTAGTAACTCCTGGGTGGTAGCAAGGGGGTAATGATTTCTAGTTGGACGCACGTTAAGGGGAAAAATATGTTTGCACCTTGCAGCATTTCTTAAGCAGGAAACGCTTGCGGGGGGCATCCCCGCCCCGATAGGCTAGGAATGCTATGTACGATGACTTTCACGTTTCCGACCACTGGACCGGCGAGGATCTCCATTGCCGCTGGAAAGCTTTAATGACCGCCATTGCAACCCGCCACGTCGACGCGGTGGATGTGCGGTTCGACATCAACGGGCGTCCGCTGTGGATTGCCATGCCTTGCGAGGCATGGCTGGAGCATAAGCGGCGCACCGGCTATGTCATCACCGATCAGCTGGCCGCCCAGATTGCCGGTCGCTACCTGAAAGAGTCGATCGAGAACGGGTATGACAACGGCCGCGAGATGTACACGATGAGCACCGAAGAGGTGCTGACTCATCTCGATGCCGTGATGACCGAAGCGAAAAATACGGCGAACCTGCCGGCGTTGCCGCGGACCGGAGATGCGGACTCGCTCCCGTACTGGGGTCAGCTTGCGCCGGGAGTGAGCTAGGCTTTGTGAAGGAGGGGAATGGCCACCCCTGTTTCTATTTCGGTGAACGAGTACCTAGGCACCTCGTTTCGCCCCTTAGGCCAGGGTTTCGCGGATGCCTTCCTCGTAGGAAGTTTTTCGGAGGCCCCCGAGCGCCATACTGAGCTTTGTGTCATCGAGCAGTAGGGATGTTTCCTGCAGGTATTGCAGCTCGCCCAGCTCGCGAATGTAGGGGTTCACCGCCCGGACATACCCAAGGCGAAACCGGGTAGGCAGCTTGGGTCGCGCGGGTTTACCCGCCGCCTTGAAAATGTTCCCCATCATCTCCTCGATGGAAGTAACCCCAGCGCCACCCAGGTTCCAGCGTTGTGCTTCCGGTCCTTTCCAGGCTGCATCGGTATCCAGCAGGCGCACGATGGTAGCGGCTGCGTCATGGACGAAAACGAACTCGTGTGGGCGATCGATGGGCGGGAGCATCTGCGCGTCACCTCCGTTTTTTGCGGCCTGGAAAGAACTCCATAGATGGCTTGCTTCGACAAGCGGGCCGTACAAGTCAGCCATATGGAGAACCCCCGTGGCGAACACTCCCGGTACATGCGCCGCCAGCACAAGGTCCTCCTGGTCGCGCCGAATTTTACCTTTCACGGTACCGGCCGCGCGGGGGTGGCTCTCCGCCACGCGCTCCGTCTGCGGTCGGCCGTAGCTCCAAACCGAGCTGAGGAGCAGAAAGCGCTTCACTCCCACCGATTTGGCTGCTTCAAGACATCTTTTTGTCAGTGCGAGGTGGTCCTTAAACTTCCAGAGCGCGCCGCCGACCGCGTACACCACTACCCCGGCTCCGGCGCAAGCTTCAGCGATGGTTTTTTTGTCGGACGGGTCCCACTGGTAGTGCTCACAAAGTGGGTCGCCATGGAAGCGCACCTGTAAGCCCAATAGAGAGCGGCCTACAACTCGATAAGGCATGCCTTGTGCGTTAAGCAGGGGGCCGAGCGCGCGGCCGATGGAACCGTTTGCACCGAGAATCACGATCTTGCCGGGAATGCTCACACCTGTACGCTACCTGCCGGGCAGCAACCCGGCAAGCAGGGGAGTGCGCTGGAAGAAACCTGCTTTGCAAGACTGCATCCAACCTGCGGGGAAAAGGGAGGAACATAATGCAGCTGCGAAGATTGCGCCTACTGCTTGTGGATGAACTGCAGGAGATGTACATCGCTGAGGAGATGGTTGCCGAAGAACTGAAGCGGATGGAGAAAGGGGCGGCCGCTGCGGAGCTGCAGGCACTATTCCAGCAGCACAGCGAACGTACCAAGGGGCAAATCGCCCGGCTGGAGCTGGTGTTTGAGAAGCTTAAGGACAATCCCCGCGGCGGCCATGGAAAGAGCATGAAAGCTCTGTTGACCGAAAGCGAAGACCGCATGGGTGATGGCGGCGAAGCGGCAGTGGTGGATGCGGCGCTGATCGCCACCGCGCGGCGCGTGGAACACTGGGGAATTGCTTCCTACAGCTCGACGCAGGCCTTTGCCCAGAGGTTAGGGCTGGACGATGTTGCCGGGCTGCTGGGCCAAACCGTTGCGGAAAAGCAGGATACAGATACGAACCTGGCAGGTTTGCTGAAGACGATCCCGACTACGGCAGAAGGCGAGGCGTAAGACCCATTACGTAGAGGCACTGTCCGACCGTGACACAAAAAGGAGCACGGCCAACCTTTTGAGGCCATGAACATCCGATGAGGGGCGTGGGTTGAACGACGCTGAAGGAGAAAGCGCATGTTCTTGATTTTGGCTTTGGTTCTGTTTCTGGCTTGGATCGGCGGTTTCGTCGTGTTTCACACGGCGGGATTCATCATTCACATCCTGCTGATTTTGGCAGTGATCTCGCTTGTGTTCCACTTCATTCGGGGATCCCGCACTGCCTGAGGGTTATCGGCGAAAGCTGTCAGGCTCAACCGGAAAGGGTCATTCCAAGGAGCAATATTTGCTTTCCTTGGAATGACCCTATTTTGCAGGTGCGGGCTACTCGCTGTAGTGGAGCAAGCTGAAAACGTCGTACTCGGGGAATCGTTCGCGGCCTTTCAGGAAGTCCAGTTCCACGGCAAAGGCAAGCCCCGCGACTTCCCCGCCCAACTGCTTCACCAGACGGAGAGTCGCTTCCATGGTGCCGCCTGTGGCGAGCAGATCGTCTACCAATAACACCCGCTGCCCAGGAGCGATCGCATCTTTGTGGATCTCGAGTGTGTCTGAGCCGTACTCCAGGTCGTAGCTCACGCTGACAGTCTCGGCGGGCAGCTTTTTCGGTTTCCGGACAGGGACAAAACCCGCATTGAGCCGATAGGCAAGCGCCGGGCCGAAGATAAAGCCGCGTGCCTCAATGCCGAGTACCAGGTCAATCTCATCCTCGATGGAATGGGCGGCGAGGGCATCGATCAGCTCCGCGAATCCCTTGCGATCTTTCAGCAGCGTCGTGATGTCATAGAACAGAATGCCGGGTTTGGGGAAGTCGGGAACCGTGCGAACGAGGCTTTTTAAGTAGTCTGTGTTTGCCGGGGCGCTCCCCGCGTCATTGCTTGCCATTTACCAGGCTCCTTCAATCGTGAATGCTTCGAGCATACCCGCCCGCTCGGGTGGAAGCTGTTCTTCAGTCACGCGATCGACGCGGGAGCCGTGCGGACCCTGGTCCAAAACTTGCCGCAACCGCGCCAGCCGATCGGGCGTCCCGGCGGCCAATACCTCGACCCCGCCGCCCTCCGTATTGCGCACTTTGCCCCGCAAGCCGAGCGCGGAAGCTTCGCGGTGGACAAACCAGCGAAAACCCACCCCTTGCACTCTCCCGGTAACGCAGTAGTGCCGAACGATGATGCTTTCCTTGGTCATGGTCCGATCTTAACCGGGCGCGGCACAGCTTACACCGCATCCAGCTCCGATTGTGCCAGGGTGAGCAGGCGAACCGTGTTTGGGTCTGCCTCCTCACCGAAGTCATGAACCTGTGTGAGCGCTGTTGCCAGGGCAGCACGGAGAGTTTCCCGATCGGTGCGGACGAATTTGCGGACTGCGTTCAGCAGGGCGACGGAAGCATGGAAAAACACAAATGGCTGCTCGGTGTGCATGCGGTCGACGAGCCACGGCACGGCGCGCATTTCCGGCTTCATTTGCAGGATGGAGACAGCGGCAAGCCGCTGGCCCGGCGAGCCTGCCGCCGCCATCCACTCATCGAGAAATAGGTCGGCGGCAAGCGCGAGGGTCCGCATCTTCGCCACCACCGCGTTCATGGCGCGGGTGCGGTCGGGGCTGGGTGCCATGGAAGCGCGGACGGTTTCATACTCCTGCGCAAAGCCGAGCATGCGTGCCTTGATTGCGGCTTCCGCGGACTTGCGTAGGGTGGAGTTGGGTGCGGCATCGAGCAGGGAGCGGACGCCGGCAGCGGCTGCAAATTCGGTGCTTGGGATGGCGGCAGCGGCACCCACTGTGGGTGGGAAGACGCCGGAAGGAGGCGAGTCCGGCGCGATGACGACCGGGGCTACGATGGCGGCGGTTTCGCTCCGGGCGATCTGCTGGCTGACGTCTTTGTCGAACTCAATCTGCCAAATCTTGAATCGGGTGGCATTGCCCGCCACGCCCACGGCGGCTTTAAGGATTTCGCCCGCGGGCTCGCGGAACCACCACAAAATCAGACCGATGAGCACGGGCCAGACAACCGCGCTGCAAATGGCCGCGACCGCGGTGAGCACGCCGGGAAGCTGACCTTCCACGGCAACGGGATGGGTGTCGAGGAGCACAGTCAGTTACCGGGAAAGCCGCGAATCGGCTCCGTCCGCGAGAAAGCCGGCAACCACCCAGGCACCTGCATGAAAGAAAACGCCGAAAGCGGCGAGCATCAATCCCAACACCCAGAGCGCACTGTACAAGGGCATGAACCAAGGATTCGGAGCGTATCCCAGCAAGGGCGTGAGCGAAACGGAGATCAGGAGAACGACCCCGACAAGGAGGGAAACAGTACCGACCAGACGCATGCGCTTGAAACCGGAGGGGGCTGGCATGGGTGCATGGTAATCCGGGTGGGGCCGGACGGCAAGATTACTTGGGAAAGTTCGGTCCGCGCGTGTGTCGGTCCCCCGATACAAAGCCCTCAACGACCCAGGAAAGGATCAGGAGCATCACGCCAAGTACACATAAAGGGAGGCCGATCAGGAGCGACCCTGCCCAGCGTGAAACATACTCGTATTGCGTGTAGTTCAGCAGAGTGTTGAGGCTGACGAGTAGAACAAGGCAACCGCCGCCGACCAGCGCCAATACGGTACCGACTCTCTGGATACGCCCTAAACCTTTTTGCCAGTTCATGGTGGGAAATCTAAGCTCCGGACGGCTCTACCACAAAGAAAATCTGTGGATTGCTCAACGGACTATCTCCCACCTTCCAGGTCGCTGATACGGCGTTCATGGAGGCGCGCGACCTGGATCAGATCCGCCATTGACTCCACTACTCTGTCAATTTTTTGGCCTAGTTGGTCGATACTCCGGCGTTGTTGCTCAGTATTCCGGCTTTGCTGGCGCACATCGGCGGTCAACAGCTCGACGGTTTGGGCCAACGCCTCATGCCGTTCTGTCAGCTTCTCAATGCGCTCATCGATCGTCATAGCCTTTGATCCTCCCGAGCCAATTTTGCTTTCAACCACTTACGCCCGCGACAGGTACACGCCTTCCGCTGTATCCACGCGGATTTTCTCACCCTCATTGATAAACGGCGGCACCTGCACGGTGAGGCCGGTTTCAAGCTTGGCGGGCTTGGTCACGGAGGAAGCGGTGGCAGATTTAAGACCAGGTTCGGTTTCGATGACCTGGAGTGTCACCGTTTGCGGCAGCTCGATCCCGACCGGGACGCCGTCGAAAATGGAAACCGTGATTTGGAGGTTTGAGGTCAGGAACTCCACCGCGTCGCCAAGCGTGCCGCGCTTTAGGTGCGTTTGCTCGTAGTTTTCCATATTCATGAAGTAGTAGTCATCGCCGTCGTTGTACAGGAACTCCATGGGAATTTCATCGACGATGACCTTTTCAATAGGGTCGGGTGAGCGGAAGCGGTGCTCAAACATAGAGCCGGTGCGGAGGTTGCGCAGCTTGGCCTGAATAAACGCACGCAGATTGCCGGGCGTGCGGTGCTCCACCGCGAAAACGGTGTGGAGCTCGTTGTTGAACTTGATGATCATGCCCGGACGCATCTGGGTGGCGGGAATCGCCATACGGGAAACTCCTTGCGGGATAAACAGAAATAGGCGCGGGCGGGAGGCTGCGGGCGCACCCCCATTCTAACGCAGCATGTGGGAGGTCAGGACGCCCCAAAAACCTTGCCGAAGAAGTGGCCGATGCTGCCGAAAAAGCCTCTGCGCGGGGCTGGGGGCATCGGTGCTGGAGCAGCAGTCGGTGGTGGCGGTACCTGCACGGCAGCGGGGGGCGGGGCTGGAGGCGTGCTGGATGAAAGCGTGGCTGAAACCTGCGCATGGGGTTCGCCGGCCGGCACCACGGGCGGGGAACCGGAAAGCGTGGGCGGGGCTTGCAGGCCCTCGCTCACGGCGGTAGGAAAGGCGGTGTCCGCCGGTGTGGAGGACGGGCCGCCATTTGCTGCGATGGAAGGCTGCGGGGTGGACGGAGGGCAGCCGCAGGGCTCCCGCTCATTGTCGACAACCTGCCCGAGTGAGCCATGAACAAATAAAACACGCTGCCCGGGGCGCACCCGGTACGCGCCGCCCTCAGTAAGACTGGTGGCGGTCACATAGGGCGCGTTTTGCCCTGTGTTGTCGACGCAGGTGTCGCCCTGCGGGTTGACGCGCAGCTTCAAGTCGGCTTGACCGGGGCCGGAGATGAGCAGGCGCAGGTCGGGTGTCAGCACCACATCCGAGTAAGCGCCCGGCGTGTAATGCGCTTCAAACGCACCGCGGTCCAGCGAGAACATCAGCCCGGCATCGCCCGGAGCTCCCCCAGTACGCGGGGCGGTGTCTTTGGCGATCTGGAGTCGGGTGGTCGCGCAGATTTGAAGCGTACCGCCGCGCACGAGCTGGAGCGTCGCGGGTTTGTCGCCGGCCGTCACCTCGCCGTTATTCGCGAGAAAGGCGCGGCCGCGCTCCACACTCATCGCGCCGCGCAAAGCGACGCCCTCGGTCGCGACGGAGGCGATCGGCTGTTGCTGGGCGAGCGCGGGAAGAGCGAACAGCATGCCGATGAGACCCGGGCCGACACTCGGGCGTTTACAGCGCAAGAAAGTTCCCTACCAGGCGTTTGCCGTCGACGGTCAAAACGCTTTCCGGGTGAAACTGGACGCCCTCGACCGGGTGCTCGCGATGGC
Organism: uncultured Acidobacteriaceae bacterium; assembly: GCA_964244985.1. Classification (GTDB taxonomy): domain Bacteria; phylum Acidobacteriota; class Terriglobia; order Terriglobales; family Acidobacteriaceae; genus EB88. The sequence goes on along the minus strand of CAXTKZ010000036.1, from coordinate 16,499 downwards.
GCAGGCCCATGATGATGCCGTCTGCCGTACGGGCAGAAACTTCAAGCTCGGCCGGCAAGCCCGCCTCCTCCACAATGAGCGAGTGGTAGCGGGTGCAGGTCATGGGGCTTGCCAGGTCTGAAAAGATGGTTCGGCCATCGTGTTCCACTTCGCTGGTTTTGCCATGCATCAGCCGCGGCGCGCGGACCACCCGGCCGCCGAACGCCGCGCCGAGCGCCTGGTGGCCAAGGCAGACGCCGAGGATCGGCACGCGGCCCGTGAAGCGCCGGATGAGCTCGATGGAAATACCGGCCTCCTGCGGGGTGCAAGGGCCAGGGGAGAGCAGGATACGCTCGGGCGCGAGCGCTTCGACGTCCTCGACCGTGAGCTCGTCGTTGCGGCGCACGACCATCTCCGCGCCGAGCTCGCCCATGTACTGCACCAGGTTGTAGGTGAACGAGTCGTAGTTGTCGAGAACGAAAACCATGGCTGGCTTAAGTGTAGCGTTCCGTGAGGTGTCTTCTGATTTTTAGACGCCTGTGGTTCGGGTGCTCTGAACGCGCCATGGCTCGTTCGGCAGCCTGCGATCAAGTTTCGCGACTCAATACACCCAGCTCGTCACATCCGCCCCTTGGGGCGCGGTTGCTTTGAAGTGCGCGGCCATCTGCGGCAGTACGCGCTGCGGCCATGTGCGGCTGTTTTCGGCCATGGTGTAAGCGTCGGGGCCGCCGGTGTAACAGTGGGGTGCGCCCGCGCCGTATTGAAAGCTCGCGTCGGAGTGCGGATTTCGGGTGGCGTCCAGCATATGCTGCATACGGTGTACGGCATTGTTGAGAAAGTACGTATCCCCTTCCCCCGCCTGCACGTGGAGTTTGCCTTCGAGCTTCGGACCCAGCGTCGCCCAGTCGCGTTGCAGCACTGCGGTCAGGTCCCAATGATCGTGCCAGTACCCGACGACCTGCTTGTCGATCGCGCCGGTCCGGTCGTTCCAGATCGGCACCGGCAATCCATCCGGGCCTTGCGGTGAAAAGGCGGCCTGCCAAATGTTCCACTGCTCGCCCGAGCGGCCATGCGTGCCGAGCACATACTCGAACTGGACCTCATCGGCGGTAAGCGCCAGGATCGACCCATCGGCCTTGCGGTCGGCGGCGATGGGAACGAAGCCGAAATCCGCATGGCGGGTAAAGGCGTTCGCGTCCTCATACAGGTTCACGTTTTGGTAGTCATGAAAGTCGACCGGGTCCGGGCAGGCAGCCCAGGTTCCGTTGTAAAAATCAGGGTAGAAAATCTGCGAAGCCAACGCTTCCCAGCCGCCGGTAGACCCACCGAAAGTCGCCCGTGCCCAGCCCTGCCCAATGCCGCGGAACTGCCGTTCCAACTCGGGAACCAACTCCTCCGTCACCGCCGCGCCATAGGGGCCGACGTTTGCGGAGTCAACCACGTAGGAATCGTCGTAATACGGGTTGGCGTTCGCGATCGACACGACAAGCATGTGCGGCATGCGCCCGCTGGTCCAGTCTTCAAAAAACTGGTAGCCCTCCTCGGCCCCCCTGCGCGCGCGTCCTTTCATCTCCGGGGTGGGCGGGGCGGAGCGAAAGGGCAGCTCAAATCCGGGGAAGAAATGTTCCTGGTAGACAACGGTGGGGTAATGCGCGCCGGAGTGCTGGTCAAAGCCGGGCGGCAAGAGCACCCACGCATCGAGGAACATATCGCGACCCCAAAACGCCGACAGCTTCGGTGAGCGCATGTGAATGGTGCGCAGAAAAGGCCTTGCGCCGGGGTCTTTCGCGAGCAACTCATCGGCTGTGGCGACCGGCTGAATCACCCTATCGAGCTTGAGCGTGGCGGTAGAACCGGGCGTCCAGTCCAGCCGGATGGGTACGGAGTAGGGGTTGCCGGGCTTGCGATTCCAGTGTTGGCCCTCACCGCGGTCGGGCGGCAGCAGCACTGTTTTCCCACTCGCAAGATGAAACGGTTCGTAGACGTTGAAGACTGCCTGCACGAAGTAAGTGCCGGCGGGCACCTCCGCCAAGTGCCGCAGCGGGTAGCCTGCCGTGCGGTTGTCGATGGTGATTGTGCCGCCCGGCGGGAGAGCGTCGACATCGATACCGAAGGCCTGCGCCGAGTCGTACTGCTCCTCTACCTGGTCGCGCGGCTCGCTCCCTTCATCGCTGTGCCTGGAGAACACGACAAGCAGGTGGCCGGTCAGCGCGGTTTTGCCTGCCGGCATAGACACCGTGATGGATTGCGCGAAAAGCGGCTGCGTAAAAAAGAGAAGTGCCAGGGCGAAACGCATGTGCGATTCACCATAGCACTTCCCCATTTGTGAAAACCTGAGCCTGCGGTTAGCGGATCGCCCAGGTTTGATTGCTGCCGCCATTCGCGGGCCACAGGATGATGTGTTGCCCCTGGTCCTTGTTGAAGTTGTTGTCGTCCACGACCAGCCCTGTCGCCTTGTTCTTGATGACATAGCCGCCGTTGACCGCGGTCAGCGACCAAAGTTCAGTGTCGTCATGGGTCGGCACAACCTGGGTTGCCGAGGTGCCCGGTGCGGTTGCGCCGTTTCCGTCGGCGAGGAAGATCTTGCTCGCATAGTTCTGGATGGTGTAGTACCCCGTGCCGTTATACGAGAAAAACCAGGTCTGGGCGATGGTCCCGTTCGCCGCCCACTGGTTGAGAGCGATGCCCGACACGCTGCCCGCGCTGGGATCGTCAAGCAGCAGGCCGCTTGAACCGTTGGTCAGGGTGTAGTCGCCGTCCGGCAGCGGCGCGACGGTTTGGCGCTTGAAGCCGAAGATCGCTACCGAGTTTTGCGTACCGACGTACACCTTGCCATTGGCGATGGTCGGGGCGATGAACTTGTTGCCCGCGCCGATGCCGGTACCCGTCCCACTGTTGTAAAGCTCCGTGCTCAGGTTCCCAGCGTCATAAGCGTGCAAGACTGCCGGAGAGCTGTTCTCCGGAGCCCACACAATACCGTTCGTTGCGTTGTAAGACGACACGCTCGGCGTTGTGCCGGGGTAGCCGAAGGTCGTGGAAGTAGTTTGGATGGGCGAGGGAACCAGCTTCGCCTGGCTTACGGTGAAGGCGCGCAGGTTCTGCCCGACAGAGCCGTAATACACCTTGCCGTTGAAGTACGCTGGGCTCGACCACTCGCCGCCCGGCAGTGCGCCGTCCAGCTCGTCGTAGAGCGTGCTGTTGTTGTTGGGATTGAAGTGGCCCATATTGCCGCTGTCGGCCACGTAGATGTTGTGGTCTTTGCCGGCGGCGATCACCAGCTGCCGCGTCACACCGCCCGCGTCCACCTGCCCCGGTACCAGCATCAGCCCGCCTGAGCCCAGGTCCGTGTCCACGTTCGACTCGGAGTTCGAGTTGTACATGGTCCAGTAGTCGGAAACAGCAAGGCCGCTTGCGGTTTTCGCGACTTTCACGAGCGCATTGCCGTAGTCTCCCCCGTTGGGAAAGCCTTGCGGCGTGAGGCTCGTGTCGAACGTACCGTTGCCGAGCGAAAGATATACGTTGCCCTGGGCATCCGCCGCCGGGCCCGCGCCCGCATTCCAGGGTGCGGCATCGCTGCCGTTCGGGACGAAGTCGATCACCCCGGTTTGTTGGAGGTTCGATGGGTTGTAGGTCATCAGCCAGCCGCCGTAGGGGCGGATATCGCAGTGCGAACCCCAGCTGGTATAAAGCTGCCCATTCGCCAGAAGCAGGCCGGGCCGTTCCTTGTACTGGCCCGGAGCAAAGGTGACCGTGCCGTTTGAACTGCCGTCGCCCGAGCCGGGATAGGTCGCTTTGACTTCAACCGGGCTTGCGGAGTTTTCGCCGCCGTTGAACAGGCTGAGCGCGTGGATGCGGTGGTGATAGTTGCCGCCGCCGTCCTTGGTCATGGCAGCGATGTAAATGGTTCCGGCCCCGCGGTCGATGGCCGGGGTCGCGGTGATGCCGATCTCAGGCGTCACCTGATTGCAGTTCCGGGCGTCGGAGGTAGTTTCTCCCGCGCCGAGCATACTTTTCTGCCAGAGCACGGCCCCTGTGTCGGCGTCCAGCGCGTACACACTGTCGTGCTCAGTCGCCACATAGAGGACGTTATGGTTCTTGCCGTTTACGTTCAGAGCGGACACGTACAAGGGCTGCGCGTCCACTTTGCCGTCGACCTGCACATTGGCGAGGACCCCGAAGGTGGACGCGCTTACGTTGGACGGCGTCAGGATGGACTCGGAAAGATCCTGCCCGGTGCGCAAGTTGTCATTGTGCCAGGTCAGGACGTCGGTTTGGGCATAGGCTGCCCCGGCGGAAAACAGGGTAAAGAGGGAAGAAGCAGCCAGGAGGCTGCGGGTGGAAGAAGGAGAGTACATGGAAAGTGGCTCCTAGGAATCGAGTACGGTGAGCGATCCGGTTTACCTGAAACGCAATACCGCTCCCGCTTTGAAAGCATGGGGGGCTGGATACGTTCAGGCACAAGGGGCAGTCCAAGGAGGGAGTGTTGCCAAAAGGTTGTATTGAAGATGCTGCTTTTTTTGACTGGACTGGAGTGTAACAGGGGAAGAGGAAGACATGGCAAGGAGCAAAGGCTATCCGGGAACATAAGATTGCGATACGGGCAAAAAGCCCCGCTTCGGCGGGTCCTTTTGTTGCAAATTGTGAGGTAAAATAAATGGCGTTGTGTAATGCCGGAGGTGCCTGCCGAGTCAGTTTGGTCCTCCACTTGCAATCTTTCATGCTGTACCGCCGCTCATTTCGCGTACTTCAACACCTCCGCACATAGCTAAATCAGCATTAAAACAATGGCTGCGGGGGCGATGCCCACAAAGTTTTACTTGCCAGACTTGCCTGTAAGAAAGGAGGGCGCGGGTTTGTACCCACTTCTCAATGCTGGGTGCCTTGTCCGCGGGCCCGCTCGATAGCCCGGAAAACGGCGCTGGCTTTGTTTTCGCACTCTTCCTGTTCGCGCTCCGGCACGGAATCGGCAACGATGCCCGCGCCGGCTTGGACGGAGCCGCGATCGCCCTGAAGCAGAAGGGTGCGGATGGCAATACACGAATTCAGATTGCCGGAATAGTCCGCATACAGAATCGAGCCGCCGTAGATGCCGCGCCGGGCCGGTTCGAGTTCTTCAATAATTTCCATGGCGCGGATCTTCGGTGCCCCAGAAAGCGTACCCGCGGGAAAGCAGGCGCGCAGGGCGTCCAGTGCGCCGACCTCCGGGCGGAGGCGACCCTCGATCGCGCTGACGATATGCATGACGTGCGAATAGCGTTCGATGCGCATCAGGTCGTGTACCTCTACGGACCCGAACTCGCTGACCCGGCCTACATCGTTGCGTCCCAGGTCCACAAGCATGACGTGCTCGGCGCGCTCTTTCTCATCGGCCAGAAGCTCCCGGGCGATGCGGCGGTCATCCGCTTCCTCGGCCCCGCGAGGGCGGGTGCCTGCAATGGGCCGGTATTCCACTCTGCGCCCAGTGACCCGCACCAGCATCTCGGGCGAGGATCCGACGATGTGCGTTTCGCCGAGCTTAAGAAAATACATGTAGGGCGAAGGATTGATGATGCGTAGGGATCGATAAATGGAGAATGGATCGACGCCGGGCTCGACATCGAAGCGCTGCGACAGCACGACCTGGAAGATATCGCCGGCGGCGATGTACCCCTGTGCGCGCCGGACCGCGTCTAGGTAGTCCCCGATATCGGTGCGGCGGTGGACCGGGAGCCTGCCCGGCACCGGAGATGGGTGAACAGCGTGGGCAGGTAGGGGGCGGTCCAGGCGGGCGGCAAACTGCTCCAACCGGCGCTGAGCTTCGGCGTAGGCCGTTTCCGGGGCTTGGCCGCGTACATCTGCCGTCACCACCAAAACCATCTCCTTGCGCAGGTGGTCGAAGGCAAGCACCTCATCGAAGAACAGGAAGCAGGCATCGGGAACGCCGAGCTCGTCGGGAGCGAGGGTGGGCAGGCGCTCGACCTGCCGCACGATGTCATAGGCGAAGAACCCGACCGCGCCCGCGGTGAACGGCGGCAGGTCCGGCAAAACGGCCGGATCATGGCCGCTGAGGGCAGCTTTTAACGCGGCAAAAACGTCCCCTTGCCGGGTTTCGGTTTTTCCGTGTTCCGTAATGGCAAACTCCGTGCCGCGTGCGACGATTTTGCGGAAGGGGCGGATTCCGATAAAGGTGTAACGGCCGATTTTCTCTCCGCCTTCCACCGACTCAAGCAAAAAGCATTCGTCTTCCTCACTAGCGAGGCGGAGAAATGCGGTCACCGGGGTTTCAAGGTCGGCGTTCAGCCGCCGATACACCGGCACCAGGGTATGGCGGCCGGCGAGCGCAAGGAACTGTTCGCGAAGAGGCTGGGTGGGGGAGGCATCAGGCATCGATCTTCATTGATGGTAATCCTCTGCCGGAGGGCTGCCCGATGCGTCCAACCAGACAGGTGACCAAAGTGAGGGCAGCGCCGCCGCCGTGCCTTGCCCCATGGTGCGTGCGGGCCTATACTCGGGGACGTTTGCCCGGCTTTTCGGGCGCTGTTTGGGAGAGAAAGAGCCATGGCAACCTCGATTTCGTTGGAGCAGGAGATCAATCCGTGGGAAGCACAGGCCGCCCGTTTCGATTACGCGGCGCGCAAGCTGAACCTCGATGACGGGCTTTGGAAGGTTCTGCGGCAGCCGATGCGCGAAATCATTGTGCACTTCCCGGTGCAGATGGATGACGGAAAGTTTGAGGTGTTTACCGGCTACCGGGTGCAGCATTCCCAGGCGCGTGGGCCGTGCAAGGGGGGCATACGCTATGCGCCCGATGTGACGCTCGATGAGGTGCGCGCGCTGGCGAGCTGGATGACGTGGAAATGCGCGGTTGTGAATATTCCGTTCGGCGGCGCAAAGGGCGGGGTGATCTGCGACCCGAAACACTTGTCGCAAGGTGAGCTGGAGCGCATCACGCGCCGCTACACCGCGGAAATCATCGACTTCATCGGGCCGGAGAAAGACGTACCCGCGCCGGACCTGGGCACCAACGAGCAGACCATGGCGTGGATCATGGACACGTACTCCATGCACATGCGGCAAACGGTGACAAGTGTGGTGACGGGCAAGCCGCTGACGATCGGCGGCTCGCGCGGCCGTTTGGAGGCGACGGGGCGCGGTGTACGCAAGGTATGCGACGAGGCGCTGCACTTTCTCGGGATGGAGCGGGAAGGCTGCCGCGTGGTGCTGCAAGGCTTCGGCAATGTGGGGGCGAACGCGGCTCGGCTGATGGCAGACGCCGGCTACAGGATTATCGGTATTGCCGAGTACGACGGCGGCTTGTTCAACCGCGACGGTATCGACATCCACGCGCTGTCTGAGTACCGTTTGCGCAATGGCACGGTGCTCGGCTTTGGGGGCGCGGAGGCCGCCGACCCCGATGAACTGCTGACGGCAGACTGCGAAATCCTGATCCCGGCGGCGACGGAAAACGTGATCACCAGCCGCAATGCGGAGCGGATCCGGGCGCGCATTGTGGCCGAAGGCGCGAATGGCCCGACCACCGCGGTCGCCGATGAAATCCTGGTGGAAAAGCGGGTGTTCGTCATCCCGGATATTCTCGCGAACGCAGGTGGGGTAACGGCTTCGTACTTTGAATGGGTGCAGGACCGGCAGGGCTATTTCTGGAAGGAAGAAACGGTGAATGGGCAGATGGAGTCTATTCTTGCCGACAGCTTCGAGGATGTGGTGCGCTATGCCGAGGCGCACGATGTAAACAACCGCATCGCCGCCTATATGCTCGCGATGGATCGCGTGGCATTCGCCATTAAACAGCGTGGGATCTATGCGTAGACGGGCCTGCATGGAAAAAGTGTGCCCCATTGCGGTTTGGCAGCGGCAAGCAGCAGCTGATTTTTCAATAGGCATTCCTGAAATGGAGCTGGCTGTTCTGAAATGGGAATGAGGGAGGGAGCGGTTTTAAGTTTAGGGGTGAAGAAAAGCCGAACAAGGCCGATATTGACCCCATGTTTGAAACCACTACGCCCAATCCCTCGAAAGTGTCCGCTACGCCCGCGGCTGCGGCGGCGCTGCGCACGGGCCGCTTTCCTTTGGAACTCGAGCACGAGTTCGCTGAAATGCAGGCCTCGGTACCATCCGGCGGAACGCTGCCCGCTCTTCTGGGCTCGGCGGTCCTGTTCCACTCACTCTTGATCGCGGAGCGGATGCTGCTGGCGCTGCCGCCCCGGATGTTTGCCGTGCGCGGCGGCCCCGTAACGCTGTTGCTGCTTGCTTACTTCCTTTTACCCGCGAGCTTCAGAAAGCATGAAGGCAGCCGCGCGTTCCTGGTGCTCTTTTCGATGATGGTGGTTGCGGCCCTGGTCGCGGGCATCCCATTTGCGACTGCTGAACAGCTGCTTCCTGTGCAGACGGGTATCGCGGTGCTGATGTTGTTGCTGGGTTGGCTTACTGCTTTGCCGCGCTCCTGGACGGTCCTGACCATGGGCGGCGCGTTGCTTGCCGATGCAGTGTTTTTGCTTGCGGGGCCGGCAATGCACAGTGTGGGATTGCCCGTTATCCTGGAATCGTTTTGGGGACCGGCCTGCGCGGGGATGCTGCTGATGCTGTTGGCAAGTGTGCGCCACAGTGAATCACGGCGTGAATTCCTTCTCTTGCGTCAGGCGGCGTTTGCCGGAACTCAGGGTGGGACGGCGACAGAGTCAGCCGTAGACAACCGGCACCTGGATCCGCAAACCGGCGTTGCAAGTCGGCCGGCGTTTGATATGCGCTTTCGCGCTGCCTGGGACAATGCCGCGGCCCGCCGCAGCTCGGTTGCGTTGTTGTTTTTCTCGATCGACAACCTCGCCGAGCACAAACGCGACCTGGGCTTCAAATCCGTTGAACTGCTGCAAGTGCAGGTAGCAGGGTTGCTTAAAGAAAGCCTGCGGCGTGCCGATGACATGGTGGCCCGCTACGACCAGCACCACTTTGTAGTGATGCTGCCCGGCGTGGGCGTCGACGGCTCAGCGCAGATCGGCGAAAGGCTGCGCGGTTCGATTGAGGAGATGGCCTTTTATGCAGGGCAAAAGCGCCATAAGGCAACGGTAACCGTGGGTACGGCCAGCATGCGCGCCAAGCGAGGAACACCCCGAGAAAAGCTGGCGGATGCCGCGGTAGCGGCTCTGGAGCAGGCACGCGCCACGGGACAGAACACGGTGTGTGTGGATGGACGGGGCTGCCTCCCGCGCATGAGCTGAAAGCCGGAAAACGCAAAAAGGTCTGGGGGCTGTTGCATAATGGACGTGCGAACGGCAGTGCAACCACCCCTGGCCCGGCGACCAAGCATGTGAACCTTCCCAACTCCATCACGACAAGCCGCATCCTGTGCGTGCCGCTCTTGATCTGGCTTTTATCGCCGCACTTTCCCCTGCGTGCCACACCCGGCGCGCAGGAATTATTCGTTTCTGTATTCTTTCTTCTCGCCTTCATCACGGACGGGGTGGACGGCTACCTTGCGCGCAAGCGGGGTCAAATCACCACACTCGGCATGCTGCTCGACCCCCTGGCGGACAAATTGCTGGTCACAGCGGCTTTTATTGCTCTGGTCGAATACAACCCGCACATCGTGAAGCCCTGGATTGCAACAGTGGTGATCGGGCGCGAGTTCCTGGTGAGCGGCCTGCGCTCGATCGCGAGCTCGGAAGGGTTCATCATCGCGGCGAGCGATCTCGGCAAGTTCAAGACCGTGGTCCAAATTGTTTCCGTGGTCGCCGCGGTGCTCGACCACCGTTGGGAAGCCTGGTACATCGGCTGGTTTGAGATTCCCGTCGATTCGATCGCGGTTGCGGCCATTTACTTTATGGCGCTCATCTCGGTGATCTCGGCGGCGGACTACTTTTGGGCTTTCTGGCGCAAGGTGGATCGGGCAGGCGCGGACAGGCGCGAGAGGGAAAGCGCTTTGCAGCTCGCGCGTAAGGGCAACGGATAGAATGTCTGATCTTGTACGACGGAGAACAGGCATGAAAATCAGTTTTATCCTGAACCAACTGAGTGCCTTGATTTTTCGCATACATGCGGAAAATCAGGGCACTCGTGGTTTCACTTCTTGGGATGAACCTTGTTCAGTTCCATCATAAAACTTCACGTATGTTCCCCGAGATGAGCCTGCTTCTCAGTAATTGAAAAGCACTTGAATCCAAAAATCAGGCTGAAATCGCCCGGGGTGTAACCGCCGAGACCGGCGTACTCGCTTGCCGTTGCAAGTTTTGAACGAAGTGGTAGGGGGGCCATGGCCCTGAAAGCTGCATCTCCCAGTCACGCATTTGCTCGCGCACCAGCGCGAATTTATTGGCGTAGCGTTCAACCAGACGGGCCGAGATCAGGTGGCTGATGTCGAGCTGCATGCGGCCCGATTCCAGGCAGCGGCAGCTGATCTCCTCGGCCAGCGGCGCGAACATACGGTTGATCTGCACAGCCAAGGACCGCGCCCGTGTTTGCCTTTCCCGCTGCCGCGCTGAACTTTCCCGCAAGTCGCTTAAGTGGGTTCGGCCGCCGAATACATCTTTGGTCTGCTCACGGCCGCAATCATCGAGCGTCAACTTGATATGCATTTCGCTTTTGCCCGCGAGCAGCGAAAGATTGGCAGCAAATTGCCGCTGGTTGGCTCGGACAGCGCGGCGCAGCAGCTCGTCATTGGCAAATACAGTGCCGAAGCGGAAGGGAAGTACGGAAGCCGACTCAAAGCAGGCCGCGATGACGCGCGCATGATCCTTGGCGTGCCGGGAAGAAGAGTTTTCAGAGGGGATGTGCTCGGAAACAACAACGGCGAGATCACTTGCGGGGTAAAGGAAAACCTGGCTGCCTTCAATACCGGTCATATGGGGTAGAGCAACCGGCTTTCGGTGGCGAAGCAACTCAGGAAAGGCTTGTTTCTCGGTCACACAGTAGGCATACCACGCCATAGGGGCACTCCAGGGCTAGTGTTCCGCTTACGTTAAGGGGATGAACGATCGGCCTTTAAGCAGAAGGCGTGACGTGATCGGCAAGAACATTTGCTCGGTCCGCCACTACCCTCAGTCATCGATTGTGTCGCATCCTAGCGGGCCGTGGTAACGATTGGCAATAGAAAAAACTACCTCCTTAGTGTTAGTCCGAGGCCTGCTGTAAAGCAGCCTGTGTATATCCGGCGGCGCAAAGCACGCTGAAGTCGGCCCCTTCCAAAACCAAGATTCCTCTAATGGCGCAGCAGAATTACCGCTGCAAGCAGCCCTAAAATACACAACAGCAGGATCACCATCCCGGCGGTGAGCAGGCCCGCCCGCGCGGTGAGTTGGTTGACCCTATGGGTGAGTGTTCCTTGCTCAGCAACGGTGCGTTCTACATTCTCCCGCAGGCGGCGCAGCTGATCGTCCTGCGCCTGCACCGTCTCACGCAGTGCTTTCACTTCGCTGTCTACGGCGCTTTGCTTGTCGAGCGCGGCCCGCAGCTGGGGTGTTTCGCTGGGTGGGGCCTGGGGCGGGGCTTCTCGGACCAAATTCGCACCGACCGAGCCGAGCAGCGGCAGAAAGCGGGCGACGGCCCTTACTCCTCCGTGAGGCACCTTTTGCAGCGCATCACCGACAACTGGGAGCAGCGGGCGAAGCGCCCCTAAAAGCTGCCTACTCCGTTCCCCTGCTGTGAACTCGGCTTGCGGAGCCGCAGACCGTTCCGCTGCGTGGTTGCGCTCCGGCAAGCTGCCATCCCGACCCACTTTTCCTTCCCCTTCAGGCTTCGCCGGAACCGCTTTTTCCGTCGCTTGTCGCATCAATCGGTCCACCGCGTCGAACTTTGCCATCTTTCTCTCCTTCATGCTGTTCGCGGCTCAATGCCGCATGGAGGGCCGAGCGCATGGCCGGTTCGGGCGCTTGCTGTCCGGTCCATAACACCCATTGCCGCATGCCCTGGTGCAGAAACATCTCGAGCCCTCGGATAACTTCGATGCCGAGCGAACGCGCCTGACGGACCAGGGGCGTCTCCGCCGGTCGATAAATCATTTCAAACACGACCTGTACGCCGCGGACGGTCGTAAGGTCAAGCGGGAGGCTGCCCGCGAACGGCCCGACCATGCCGGCGGGCGTGGCGTTGACCACGGCATCGAACCGCCGGCCGCGTACCTCTTCGGCAGCGATAGCGCCGGTCTCGTAAGCCAGGCGGCCAGCGGCGGCGTAGGTCCGGTTCAGGATTGTGACGTCCGCGCCCTCCCTGCCCAGGGCGAACGCAGCGGCCCGCGCGGCACCGCCCGCGCCCAGCAACAATACCTGCGCCCCCCGCAAAGGCAGCCGCGCTCCAAGCGGCTCGGTAATGGCGGCGGCATCGGTGTTGGTTCCCCATAGGGAGCCGTCACTCCGCCGCACTACCGTGTTGACCGCCCCGATGGCGCGGGCAAGTGGGTCAACCTCGTCGAGGTGCGGAAGGATCTCCACCTTCCAGGGCATGGTCACGCTGAGCCCATGGAGCGGCAGCCCGCGTGTGAACTCCAGGAGGTCGCCCATGGAGGTTGTATGCAGCGGCAGGTAGACGGCATCGACCCCGGCGGCGCGGAAAGCCGCGTTGTGCAGGGGGGGAGACAGGGAGTGCGCAACCGGATTGCCCGCGACGCCATACACGCGCGTGGTCGGGGTGATCGACCCGGCCCGATATTGATCGATCATCAGGCGGCTCGAAACCTGTCCGGGCGCGGTGCCTTCGTCATCGTCGCCCGCGGCAAAGGTCCACAGCGCGCCTCCTTGCACTGCCAACACTCGGCTGGGCAGCCCTTGCGGGCCCATGCACATGCCGACCAGTGGGATTTCGGGCGAGTGCTCCTTTAGAAAACGCACCATGGCGAGATTGTCCGCCAGCTTTTGTGCCGTGGAGACCACCTTATAGATCGCTGCTCCAGTCGGGGCACCCAGTTTCCTCAGTGTGCCAAGCGTACCCTCGAGATCCGCCGTGCCTGTGAAGTCATGCGCGCTGACCACCAAGGCCGCGCCTGTTTCCGCGAGCGCCGCCCCGAAGCGACGCAGATCGTCCGGCGCTGCCGCCGCCAGCGTTTCAAGCTCCAGGTCGACCAGGGCGGCCCCGCACGCAGCAAAACGCAGCAGCAGCGCAAGCTGCTCCTCGACCGAGCCCAGGAACGTACCCCCGCCCGCGATTCGTCGACAGGTCGCCAGCACCGCAGCCTGCGGAAAATGCTTGCAAAAGGCCCGCAAAAGCTCAGCACTGCCGGCCGGGTCGCCCAGCGCATCGAAGCGCAGTTCCAAAAATGAGCTCTGGGCGAGATGCGCTGCGGCGCGGGCAAACAGCTTGTCCGCGTCCTGCGCTGCGAGCGCGATACAAACAGACCGCAGACGATCTTTAAGCCGCCGGGAAAGAGAAGAATGGGCAATCTCGCGCATGGGAGGTCGGCAGAACCGATGGTATCCGCTTCATTCTCGACGGGGCAAATAGGCTGAAGCGGGTCGCCGCCGCGAGTGCGTTCTAATAGGAACAATGGACACCGAGACCTCCTTCGCAAGCCCCTGGAACCACCCCTGGACCGTTGATACCCCGGAAGCGCTGGAGCGCTGGGTGGCAGATGCCTTGCGCCGCCACACCATGCTGGTCAGTGACGTCAGTGGGGAAGGTGCGCCGCGAACGATCGAGACCGCCCTGCGCCACTACGATGATGCGGTGGCGATCCTAAGCGCGACGGGCTCGCAGCTGGGCTTGCTGAACAGCGTGCACCCAGAGCGACCGATGCGCGACACCGCGCAGGCGCAGCTTGAGAATGTGTCGCAGGCGGGCGTGGCGTTGGGGCTGAACCGTGAAGTGTACGCCGCCCTGAGCGAGGTGCCGCTGGACGATGCCGACCCAGCAACCCGCCACTATCTCGAACGGACGCTGCTGGGCTACCGGCTGGCCGGAGTGGACCGCGAGGATGCCGTGCGCGAAAAGCTGCGCACGCTGCAGGAGCGGACGACGGTGCTGTCGCTTACCTTCGGGCGCAATGTGCAGGAAAGCGTGGGAACGATGGTAGTCGACTCGGCGGATGAGCTCCGGGGGCTGCCGGAGGACTTTTTGGCGCGGCACACACCTGCGGCCGACGGCGAGCATGCCGGCGAAATCGTGCTCACGACCGAGTTCCCCGACTACCTGCCGGTCATGACGTTTGCTGAGGACGCCGCGCTGCGTCGCCGCATGTTCCTGGCCTATCAAACCCGCGCCTATCCGCAGAATGTGCCCGTGCTGCAGGAGCTCCTCTCTGTGCGTCGCGAGATCGCCGAGCTGCTCGGCTTCGCAACCTGGGCCGACCTGGCGACCGCGGACCAGATGATGGAGTCGTCCGAGAATATGCAGGCGTTTCTCGACCAGTTGGATATGGCTACCCGCGCGGGAGCCGCGCGCGAGTACGAGGCTGTGCTGGCTTTTGCGCGGCAAAGCACCGGCGCGGAGATGAAGGCCATCGATGCCGCGAGCCGCGGCTTCTGGATGGAGCAATACCGCCGGGCGGAGTTCGCCTTCGACTCGCAGGCGGTGCGGCCCTATTTTCCTTACGAGAGCGTGCAGGCCGGCGTGTTGGCATTGGTTGCCGACCTGTTCCGGGTGCGGATTGAACCCATCCCCGACGCCGATGTTTGGCATCCGAGCGTGACGACCTGGGATGTTTTCGACGCGCGTAAGGAGGATGCGAAGCTGGGACGGTTCTACCTGGATATGCACCCGCGCGACGGCAAAGACAAGTGGTTTTCCGCCACTCCGCTTATCCCCGGCATTCGGGATTTGCGTGCGCCGGAAGCGGCCCTGATCTGCAACTTTCCGCATGGTTCCGCCAACGATCCGGGCTTGCTGCAGCACTCCGATGTGACGACGTTTCTCCACGAGTTTGGGCACCTGATGCATGCGATCCTGGGCGGACACCAGGCGTGGGCTGGGGTGAGCGGCATTGCCACTGAGGGCGACTTCGTCGAGGTGCCGTCGCAGATGCTGGAAGAGTTTTTCCGCGATCCCAAACTGCTGCAGCGCTTTGCCCGCCACCACGAAACCGGCGAGCCGATCCCGACGGAACTGGTCGAGCGCATGAACCGGGCGGGTGCCTTCGGCCGCGCGGATGCCGTGCGGACGCAG
This sequence comes from uncultured Acidobacteriaceae bacterium, assembly GCA_964244985.1. Classification (GTDB taxonomy): domain Bacteria; phylum Acidobacteriota; class Terriglobia; order Terriglobales; family Acidobacteriaceae; genus EB88. The sequence goes on along the minus strand of CAXTKZ010000036.1, from coordinate 1,445 downwards.
CTTTTCTACACCAGCTACTCGCTCGACACGCACCGGTTGAACCCGGCAACGCTGGATCTGGACGCGCTGCTCAAGGAAGAGTACCGGCGGTTTCTGCCCTATGAGTGGGTGGACGGCAACCGTTTATTCGCGAGCTTCACGCACCTGACCGGCTACTCCTCGAACTACTACACCTACCTCTATGACAAGGTGATCGCGCTCGACTTTTTCCGTGAGTTCGCGGCGGACGACCTACTGGCCGAGGCCATTACAGCGCGCTACCGCGAGGAGGTTCTGGAGCCTGGCGGGTCCAAGCCCGGCAAGGAGCTGGTGCGGGCGTTCCTGAACCGCGAGCAGAATCCTGAAGCGTTTACGGAGTGGCTGGAGGAGGCGCTGCCGTAGCTTCGGCTGGCAGCGCACCGCCGGAGTTTTGTTTGCGCACGGCCTGATGCAGCAGGGCCATGCCCACGGCTACCGGAAACGCGTACGATACGAAACCCAGCACGGCCAGCTCACCCTCGTACCTATTCGACAGGCCCAAGCCTAATGCATAGACCGCGAAAAAGATTTCTGCTGTGATAATTCCAAGTGTGATTTCCCTGATTTTAAGCGTCAGGTCGACCGCTTTTGTCCGTAGGACAGCAACTGCGAGTACTACGAATGCCCCAATAAGAATGGGATAGCTCACAATCGCATAATCGAAAGTGTTCATAATGCACTTCGGTTCGAGTAATAAGATTATTCGTAGTTTTTATCCATGGAAATCGAGAGCTGATTCGATAGCGGCGTCGGTTCCAGCGCACACCCTCGCATCCAGACAATCTCCCCTTGCCACTCCAACACCGGCCACCCAGCGCGGGCGGGCGGGGCGATGCCCATGCGTTCCAGCACTTCTTTGATCCGCTTCGGCGCGCCGGAGGAGTGGCGCAGGCGGACGCGGTCGGAAGGGCGGGCCGCGCGCAAGGTCGCGGGAGGGTGCGGGCCTTCGCCCGGAGCATCGACCCGGAGCCGGACGCCGAAGCCGGATGCCTCGCCGGGGATGGACACCGGGATTTCATCTGCCTGAACTGTATCGTTTCTGTCGAGAACAAACCGCAGCTCGCGCGCTGTGCGTTCGGCCCGCAGCTCAGCTGTCAACTGCTCGCGGCGCGCTGTACTGCCGGCAGGGCCATGCAATAAGGTAAGCAGCCGCTCGGTTTCTTTGAAATCGAGAGAAACCCCGAGCTGCCCGGCGGCGGCCCGCAGTACGCGGCGCCCTAGGGCGGGGTGCAGAGCGCGCAGCCGGGCAACCTCAATGGAGATCGATTGCATGCCGGGCAGGGTGGAGGAAGCACGTCCGCCTCCTCGGACCGCGCGCCCGGGAAGCAGCAGATCCGGCAGGATGCGCTCGACCTCGGCCTGCCACCAGCTTTCATCCTCGCGGGCCAGCACACTGACCTGGGCCAGGTGCTCCGACGCTTGCGGGT
>CAXTKZ010000035.1:0-27701 GCA_964244985.1 uncultured Acidobacteriaceae bacterium | reverse complement strand
CGGGGTCTTGCTCGAACAGCTCGCGCAGGTGCTTCGGTTCGATCTCGGTGTAGTGTGTTTGAAGCGCTTTCCAAGCGGGCAGGTGGGGAAGGGACGTCTTCGCAGGGGTGGGGGCAGTACTCATATAAGAGTTCCTTTCAAGGCGCGGGTGGGGCCGCACCGACACTTCCATAGTAACGGCGCACTCCTGAGCCTTGATGCGGGTTTGAAGAATCCTGCCGTCCGGTGAGCTGAAAAGGCCGGACCCCAATTGATACCGTCCTTCCTCTCAGATCCACGCACGACAAATTCGGCTGGCAGACTGGACAACTCTAATTTGGGCATCATCCCGCAGAACATCTTGTTGTAAAGTGAAATTGTTTTCACAGCGTCAGCCTCTATCAAAGGTATAGGATGTCTCCTTACAAAGTGCTTGGTTGAAGCTGCTTGGATCAGAGTACTGGAGAGAAGTCGATGCAACAGTTTTCTTTCACGTGGAGTTACAACAGCAGCGGTGAGGGGACAGATTGTTCGGAGTTGATTTACGCCTATCGCGCCGAGCATCGCGAGCTGCATCTTCCTGCTCACGGTCACCGCATGCCTTGCAGTCGTCACCGGGGTGATGCTTGGGAGCAAGCCGATGTTGGGCATCCTGCTCCGGACCGCCGTGGGCCGCTCGGTTGCGACCGCCTTAGTCGAGTTCGGCCTCCCTAGGTTCCATGTCGTCGCAGCCATGTTCAGCTTTGTAACCACCGTGATCGCTTTCTACGCGGAGACCGGCCTGCTTGAGGATGTATAAGGCATTTCGCTGCCGATGACCCTTCGCAAAAAAGAAGAGCAGGGGCGATAGAGGGAGAGCTGGCATAACAAGTGCGCCACCTGCACCGGTAAGCGGTGATACGGAAGCAGCGGTGAGCTGCTTTGCAGCACGAAAACAATTCACGACACAGTTGCCACGTCAGCAATTTATCTCTGCAATATCTCTAAACTTAGCTTCATTCCGATAACATACGGTTGAGCCTGATGCTCTATTGTCAGAGATGAAATGAGTCACTCTATGTTTTGCCGTATGACTATTTCGCCGGGGAAATGCTCTTGTGCGATGCCAGGAAGGTACTTGTAATTTGTTTGGCAATTTCACTGGACGCTGCTGTCCCATCAATTGCGGTCACCTTACCCGACCCTAAAACTGCGGATGTTTTCCTGTCCGAAATGACGAAAGTATGAACGTATGTAAAGAGAGGGCGGTCAATCGCTATGTAGACATCCCCGAGTTTTGGGTCCTGAACGATGACTAGATTTAGATCTTTCCACTCCTTGTTCTGCAACAATGCCCGATCCAGAGTGTCGACAGTAAGGAACTGGGTTTTTGAATAGAGGTAAACCGTTCTTGCCGTACGAAGAAGTTCCTTCGGACTTGTGTTTGCAACAGCTGCGCTTGACCCGTCAGTCTCCCTCAATGCGCTTGAAGGTAGCTGTAGAAGAGCTCCTGACCCAAGTGAAATGGAGTTACTTGCATTTGCGATGCTGAGCACATTTTGAATCGGAACAGCGAAGAAAGCGCTGCCCGGCAAACCTGATGTAATAATCCCAATGAGAAATCCGTGATCGTTGACCAACGCTCCCCCGCTCGCTCCGGGCGCAGTGGGTGCCGTGAACTGGATCAGCCGAAAACCTGTTCCTGCTCCAGGAATGTCGCTTGCCGGTCTCACAGCAGACAGTATTCCCTCGCTTGCGCTCCATCCTAATCCATTTCCATTGTTAACGGTAAAAACAGTCTCGCCTTGTTCCAGAGCGTCTTGTGTCCCTGAGGTCAGAAAAGGAAGATTCGCTGCAGGTATCTTTAGAGCGGCAACATCGCGGCGGTCATCGCTGCCAAGCAGTTGTACATGATCGTAGATTTCTCCATCAGACGTACGCACCTGGACTTCAGACGCGCCCTTGATAACATGCAATGCGGTTAGAATGAGACCGTTGTCTGAGATAAGTACTCCTGTACCAATTGAACGAAGTCGTCCAGCTCCCTCACCGGTCAGAACTAACACAGACGCCTTATTGGCCAACTCAAAAATCTGTTTTGGAGCAAGTGTGCCATCTGCCCATGAGAAACGGCTGATAGCTAGTAAGATAATCGCGACAATTAGCTTCATCAATTTCCTTTAGGCCAGCCTGAAGCCGCTCCGTTTTGTTAAACTGAACCCTGACTTGCGAACGCTCTTGCAGCCTCCAGCAGCTTCTGCACAGACTCCTTCGAGCTCGACTCAGAATAAATCCTGAGCAGGGGTTCCGTTCCGGAGGCGCGCAGCAGGAGCCAGGTTTCGGCTGCGTTCGGCTTGGACGCGGCTTCCGGGTTGCGGAGGAAAAACTTAATCCCATCCAGCGTCGAAACCCGCTCGACCGACATTCCGGCGAACTGCAATGTTGTCGAACCGGTCTCAGTGAACTCGGTTGCTGCGGTTTTTGCCTTCGCAATAGCGGTGTTTTTCAAGTCATCCGCGATGTGGAGATCAATGCGGCCGTACTGGTGCTCCCCGTACTTCTCTTGCAAATCCGCGACCAACTCACCCAAGGTTTTTTTGCGCTCGGACATGACCGTTGCGAGCAGGAGCGCGTTCAGAAGGCCGTCGCGTTCGGGCAGGTGGCGGGCGATGCCAATGCCGCCCGACTCTTCTCCGCCGATCAGAATGTCTTCCTCCAACATCAGGTCGCAGACGTACTTGAAGCCGATGCCATGCTCATACAGCTTGCGCCCGTGCTTTGCCGCGATGCGGTCGAGCATGCCCGTAGTATTGAAAGCACGCGTTACTCCGCCCGGCCAGTCTTTCGTTTCGAGCAGCCACTCAAGAAGAATCGAGAAAATCTTGTGCGGGTCGACAAAGTTGCCGTGTTCATCCGCGGCACCGATGCGGTCCGCATCGCCATCTGTTGCAAACCCAGCCTGGCAGTGATGGGTAAGCACTGCCTTGCCCAGAGCATTGATGTGCGGCTCGATCGGCTCCGGGTTGATACCCGGAAACAGCGGATTGTGCTCCCCGCGAATCTCAACGTGGTCCACCCCGAGCCGCGTAAAGATGCCGGACAGGATGCCTCGGCCCGCGCCGTACATGCAGTCCACGGCAAATTTCAGACCCGAAGCGCGAATCGCCTCAAGGTTCGCAAAATCGCAGATGGCCTGGATGTAGGGTATGACGAAGTCGACTTCCTCGACGCATGAAGGAGAAGACGCGGCGGGCAGGGGGTTGCCCAACTCTTTTTCAATGGACGAGATGATTGCCGGCCGACCCGACCCGCCGTACCAGGCTTTGTACTTCACCCCGTTCCATTGGAACGGGTTGTGCGAAGACGTAATCATGACCCCGCCCGCACATCCCCGATCGCGTACCGCCATGGAAAGCGCCGGGGTAGGCGTGATGCGGTCAGCCAGTGCCACGGGAATCCCCGCCCCGGCGAGCACCTCGGCTACCGCCTCGGCAAATGCGCGCGAACCGAAGCGGGTGTCATAGCCGATGGCCGCGCCCTTTTCCCGGCCGCCCTCGGCGAGCAGGTAGTGTCCAATCGCCGCTGCGGCGGCGCGGACATTTTCAAACGTAAAATCCTGCGCGATGATCCCGCGCCAGCCGTCCGTGCCGAACTTGATTGCTTCCGCGCCCATGTGCTCCTTTTATTGCCGCGATGATAAGCAGCAAAAGCAGATCCTTTGCCTATGACCCTCAACCGACAGCGCTTAGATCAGCTCTTTCTTCCCGCTTGCCGCTAATTCCTTCACCACTTTCCCCACATCTTGTGAGTGGTGGCGCGTCGTCACCAAAATCGCGTCTTCCGTTTCGACCACCACCAAGTCCTTCACCCCGACCAATGAGACAAACTTTTTCGGCGAGTAAGCATAGTTCCCGCGCGCGTCCACCGCTAAAAAACCGGCAGTTTCGGTGACGTTTGCATGCGCGTCGACGTTTTCGCCCGCTTGGAGCTGGTGCTCGTACAGCGCTGCCCACGAACCCAAATCATTCCAACCGAAATCCGACGGCAAGCAAAACAGGTTTGAGCGATGTTCGCCCTTGGCGGAACGCGGCTCAAGGACCGCATAATCGACGCTGATGTTTTCGCACTTCGGATACAGCTCAGCAAACACAGCGTCCCATTGCGGCGTCCCGTGCGCGGCGGCGATGGTTTCGAGCATCGGCGCGGTTTCCGGCAAGTGTTCGCGCACCGCATTCGCAAGTGTTCGGGCGCTCCAGATGAAGATGCCGCCGTTCCACCAGTAATTCCCTGCCGCCACAAAGGCTTCGGCCCGCTCCGCATTCGGCTTCTCGGTAAACCGACGCACACGCAGCTCGCCGCCCGGCATCCGGTCACCGGTCTCGATGTAGCCGTAGCCGGTTTCAGGCCGAGTGGGTTGAATGCCGAGCACCACCATGTTTTCGCCCGCAGCCGCGATCGCAATCGCTCGGCGGATAACCTCGATAAATGAGGGTTCATTCGCGATGACATGATCGGCGGGAAACATGCCGAGGATCGCATCGGGGTTTTGCCGCTCGACCAAAAAAGCCGCTAGTCCCGCCGCCGGAGCTGTGTTGCGGGCAGCCGGTTCGCACACAATCTGTTCGCGCGGCACCGCATCGAGCTGTCCGCAGATCTCAGGCGACAGCAGGTCATTCGTGATCACCCAAACGTCTTTATGCGTGCTGAGCGGCCCTAAGCGGTCAACCGTTTGCTGAATCATGGAACGCTCGCCGTCCAAAGCGAGCACCTGCTTGGCCCGAGCCTTGCGGCTGCGCGGCCAAAAGCGCGTTCCACTGCCGCCTGCCAAAATAATGGGCCGAAACTCCTGCGTTCGTATCATGCGTGTCTTCTCCTCTATCGGCAGTTTCGGAATTTTGTTCAGGCCAAAGCGCTCTCTAATGTTGAGGCGGCTGTTGCGGCACCCGCGCGCGGCACAATCCGCATCACTTCGGCCTCACCCCGCGCCTCCCACGGAGGCGTATTTGCAGGCACCACGGCCAGCTCGCAGCGTCCAAGGGTGAACGGCTCAAAGGATTCGCCTTCCACCCGCAGCGTACCTCCCGCCACAAACAGCAGCTGCGGACCCCCATCCTCGCGCGCCGCCGCGCTCAGGCCAGCGGCATCGCTCTCCCAGCGCTCCACCCGAAAATACTGTTGATCCACGACCACGGTTTCGCCGCGGGTTCCGGGCGTACGCTCCACCTTGCCCGCTCCTGTTTCCACCCGCATCGCTTCCAGCGACTGTTCTACATGCAGCTCGCGCGGTCGCCCATAGTCGTATAAGCGGTAGGTCGTGTCAGAGGTTTGCTGGGTCTCTAAAATCACCGATCCCGGCCAGATCGCATGCACGGTACCCGCGTCGACATACACCATGTCCCCCGTGTGCAGCGGCAGCCAGCCCAGCAATTCTTCCATTGAGTTGTCTGCAACCGCAGCGCGCACCTGCTCGGGCGTGACCCCGGGTTTAAAGCCCAAAGTCACTTTCGCATCCGGTTTCGCTTCGAGCGCGTACCAGCACTCTGTTTTGCCACGCGGCTCGCCTTTTTTCTGCGCCAGCACGTCGTCCGGGTGCACCTGCACACTCAGCTTTTCGCGTGGAAAAAGTATTTTGATCAGCAGTGGGTACTCGCCTTCAGAGGCGAAAACGGGTCCCAGGATCCTTGGGGCATTCGCCCGTACAGCATCGGCAAAGTTCTGCCCGGCCAGCGGCCCTGTGGCGACGGTACACTTTGCGCCTGTCAGCCACACCTCGCCGATCGGCTCACCGGGCGCGCCCTGGAAGTCGAACCACGGGCGCAGGTCATCGAATCCCCAAACACGGGTCTGAAAATACGGTGTGAGCTTGAAAGGGGCAATCGGCTCGGTCATGCACCCCAGTATGCCCCATCTTGAACGAAAAGCCACCATGCTGCTTACCCCTTGGTAACCAGCTACGATAAGGCCATGGCACGGTATCTGGTCACGGGATGCGCAGGGTTCATCGGGTCGTGGATTGCGGAAACGCTTCTGCGGAAAGGGGAAGCAGTCGCGGGGCTGGATAATTTCGAGACGGGCCGGCGCGAAAACATTGAGGCGGTCGAGCAGGCTGCGCGCGAAAGCGGTGCCGCGTTTACTTTGCATACGGCAGATCTGCGCGATGCCGAGGCAGTCGCCGAAGCCTGTCGGGGCATCGAGGTCATCTTTCACCAGGCGGCGCTGCCATCCGTGCCGCGATCCATCAAGGACCCGCGTACTTCGCACACCGCCAATATCGACGGCACCTTCAACCTGCTTGAAGCCGCGCGGGCCGGTGGCGTGCGCCGGGTCGTCTATGCGGCGTCCTCCTCGGCCTACGGCAACCAGCCGGGCTTTCCCCGGGTGGAAACCATGGTGCCCATGCCGATCGCCCCCTACCCTGTGCAGAAGCTCGCGGGAGAGCTGTATATGCGTTCGTACTGGCAGGTGTATGGGCTTGAAACGGTGGCCCTGCGGTACTTCAATATCTTCGGACCACGGCAGGTGCCGGATTCGCCCTACTCCGGCGTGATGGCGAAGTGGACACTCGGGATGCTGCGCAAGGAGCCGCCCACGATCTTCGGCAATGGGGAGCAGGGGCGCGATTTCACCTTTGTCGCCAATGCAATAGCGGCGAACCTGCTGGCCGCGGCAGCTCCGAAAGAGCAAGTCGCCGGGCGGGTGTTTAATGTCGCTTGCGGCGCGCGCCATACCTTGAACCAAACGTTCAAAGTTTTAGCGGAACTGCTTCAGTTTGAAGAACAGCCAATCTACAAGCCGGAGCGTGCTGGAGACATCCAGAATTCACTTGCAGATGTTTCGGCTGCGCGGGAGGCTTTCGGTTATGAACCAGCGGTGGGCTTCAAGGAAGGCCTGCGGCAGACTGTGGAATGGTACCGGCAACAATATCCGGTCAGATGACCGGCCTGCTTCCAGACCAACAGCTCTGACTAAGCGATACTTACTGAGGCGGGTCTCGTCCACAATCTTGTAACCCGCTCGGAACCTCAAAAATTCTACTTTCCGGCTCACCTTCCCTGACTTCTCTGACACCGACCAGCTGTTCACCCGTGCGCGGGTTTTCCTGTTTCACAATCAGGTACCCCGAAAGAGCCGACTCATACCAGTAATCATTTGTGATCACGAGCGGCTTGCTCGTTCCACTTTGCTCGGCGGCAATGGTCCAGGTTTGCGCGTACCTTCAAGCAGGGTCGAGCCGACCGTCTGTTGCCCAGGCTTGTCGGCGTGCCCGTCATGGAAGCCGAGCATCGGGATTTTCGATCCGGGCTGCCCGCGCGGCACGCTCAAAATTCTCGTGCCAGCCGTTGTCGCAGACTCAACTACTTGCGCTGGCTTAGCAGAGTGATCGTGTTCCTGAGGGGCACGGCTTCTCGAATAAAAGATGCGAAACAAGCAAGGCCCTCCCAGACGGAGACGGCTTTTACGATCTTTACCCCTCAGGAAATGAGCGCCATTCCAGTATCGACATAAGGAGACTTCCAGACGAAATCACCCCCATGGTTGATATACCCGATCTCCTTCGTGGTCTCAACATATGCCAGTCCGTTTTGAAAATCACCTGCCATGCGAAATTACTCGGCAATGCGCATCGTACCCGATCTGTCAATGAAGCCAGTCAGGTCTTTCGATTGCACCCTGGCAAGCCCTTCGGAAAATTTACCCGTAGCTGAAAAGGAAGGTGATATCTCAAACTCGCCATGTTGATTGATAAACCCCCAGCGGCCTGCCCTTTCCACCTCAGCCAATCCTTCACTGAACTCCCTTGCATTATCAAATAAGCGTGCTACCTGATATTGGCCGGTTTTATCGATATAACCCCAGAGATTGCCTGATTTCACTCGGGCTAAATCCTCTGAGAAGCGAATCGCAGCCTCGAACTGAGCGGCTATTGAAAAGGCTCTTCCAGGCTTAATAAAGCCCCAGGCACCATTTATTTTAACGGCTGCTAAGCCCTCATGAAAGCCTCTCGCGTCATCAAAAAAACATGGAATCTTTACGCTTCCATCGGAGGCGAGAAAGCCATGCGATCCGGGTAGGTCCTTCCAAGCACCTAAGTCAGCCATCCACGCCATGCCTTCGTTAAAATCGCTCACGATGTAATAGTGCGGCGGAACCACGATTTGCCCAAAACGATCAACAACTCCGACTTTCTGCTGATCGCTGTACACGCCTTTACCCTCAGAGAATCGAATGCTGCGTCCTGAGAACGGCTCCATCACCATTTGACCAGTCTCATTCAGGACGCCCCATTTGGAACCGACTTGAACCGAAGCAAGCCCTTCCTGGAACTTGTCCGCGGAATCGAAGATGGGATCGATAACGACGTTTCCCGATTCATTCACAAAGCCCGCTCGAAATTGATGCCTGCGCCTTCCGGATTTGACAAAGATGGGGAAGAGATGGTTCTTGGGTTCATTGGTAGTCATGGGATATAAGGCGCACCTGTCCTGTACTCTTTAACAGCCTGAACAGCGTCTTCTTATTTTTGAACTATGGCATTGATGCACGAAGTGCTGAGTTCTTTCAGCACTTTACCTATAGCCACCAGTTACTGCCGAGTACTGAATTAAACTCTGTCGCTCGAGGCACCATGCGAGCCGCTTTTCCGCTCAAACCTGAACACGGGCGCATATCGCCCCACCACAGCCGAGGGGGCGCACGCACATCCGCGCGGTCAGCGTCACGAGCGCGATCCAAAGTAGGTCCGCCCCAAGCAGGTGCATGACCTGGAGCCACGCCGGTGCGAGCAGCAGCACATCGGCGATCCCGAGCACGATTTGAAGCCCAAGCAAGCCGCCCACCACCAGTGCGTGCCTGCGATACGGCCCTTCCCAAGCCCGCGCCAGCAGTACAAGCAGAAATGCCGCGGCCGCCGCGGAAAGCGCGGGATGCACCCAGCGGACCCGCAGCAGCCAGTTGGCATGGGGTGACAAATCCTGCGCGAAAGCCTGCGCGAGCGAGCTTGCCGGGTACAACGTATCTCCCAGCGCGGCGAGTGACCCGGTGATCCCCACACCCAGCGTCGCAAGGAGGCCGACCCCCGCCAGCCAGGGACGCAGCAGCTCGACCCCGCCCCGCATCTGTCCGACGGCTCGACCCAGAAAGTGCGCTGTCAGCGCGAGCGTGGCAAGCAGGCAAAGGGTATTTGCGAGGTGCAGCGACAACCAGAACGCCCGCATCGGCGACTGGTCCGTCCCTGTATGGTGCAAAAGCACAAGCAGCGCGCCCAGCAGGCCCTCGTTGAAGGTGAGCACGGCAGAGATGCCGACGAACAATCGAGCCAGATGCCGCTTGGGAGTCGCCAGGAATACCCAGACAGCGAGCAGCGCCAGCGCACCCACGCCCACCCCGACCGAAGCGCGGTGCGCAAACTCGATCACGGTGGCCAACGTGCGAAAGTGCTGCACAACAACGCCGTTGCACAAAGGCCAGTGGTCGCCGCAGCCGTTGCCGGAGCCGGTCGCACGCACCACCGCTCCCCACAGCACCACCAGGATGTTGTAACCCGTCACTCCCCAGGCATACCGGTGCAACGCCGGGAAGGATTGCACTGCCGCAGGGGAGGGTACCGGGATTGCTACCTTGGTCGCCATAGAAAAGCCGCAGGGGTACCTGTATCATTCTAGCTCGGGAACAGAATGCTTCCAGGAGGAACCGAATCCCTTACACACCTATGAAAATACTCCGCGCTTTTTCGCCATTCGCTTCCGTGATGCTCGCCTCCACCCTGCTGATGCCGGCGGCTCTGCACGCACAGACCGCAAGCCAGGACGCTCAAAACGCGGGCCAGGATACCAAGGCCGCGGCAAGCGACGCCGGGCAGGCTACGAAGAAGGGCACCAAGAAGGCTTATCACAAAACCAAGCACGCCACGAAGTCCGCAACATCTGAAACCAAAAGCGGCACTTCCAAGGCGGTCGACAAGACCAAGGAAGGCACCACAACCGCAGTCGATAAAACCAAGGAAGTTTCAGTAAAGGGCTATGACCGCTCCAAGGAAGGTGTGGAAAAGGTGTTCGCCCCCAAAGCGGCCAAGAAGAGCCAGGTCGTCGACAGGTCGAAAGAAGCGCACATGGATGCAAAAGACAATCTGACGCAGGACAAGCAGAAGATCAAGGACAGCAAACCGCAGTAATAGTTCGAGCCGTTCAGCGCGGGTCCGCTTTCAGTAGCGGCTCGCGCTGTATTGACTGAGAATCGGGATCAGCTTCCCGCCAATGCACGGGCTCTTTCAGTGGCGCGCATCACTGCTTTAATCAGCGTGACCCGCAGTCCACCTTCCTCCAGCTCAAGAATGCCATCGATGGTGCAGCCCGCCGGGGTGGTGACCGCGTCCTTTAACAGCGCCGGGTGGTAGCCCGTGTCCAGCACCATTTTGGCGGCACCGAAGGCTGTCTGAGCTGCGAGCAGCGTGGCAATGTCCCGCGGCAGCCCAACCTTCACCCCTGCTTCCGCCAGCGACTCCAGCACGATATAGATAAAAGCGGGGCCGCTGCCGGACAGCCCGGTCACCGCGTCCATGTGCTTTTCATCCACGATGACGGTTTTGCCGACGGTTGCGAACAGCCGCGCGGCTTCCGCCATCTGGGTATCGGTCACAAAGCGCCCCCGGCAAAGCCCGGCTACGCCCGCTCCCAGGGTTGACGGCGTATTCGGCATGGCGCGGACGGCCGCGATCTCCACCCCCGCCCCTTCCTCGATCGTGGCGGTTGTAATGGAGGCCGCCACAGAAATCACCAGGGTGCCCGGCCGCAGCGCGGGACGAATCTGCGTAAGCAGGGCGACGACCTGAAACGGCTTTACCGCCAGCAGCACAATCTCCGCGTCCCGCGCAGCTTCGAGATTATCCGTCGTGACCGGGACACCCCATTGCGCCGACAGAACGGCAGCCCGCTCCCCGTGCGCGACCGTAGCCGTCATCTCCCCAGGTGCGAACAGCTGCTGCTTGAGGAAGGCTTGCAGGAGAATGCCGCCCATTTTGCCCGCGCCCAGCACCGCGATCCGCTTCACTTTGTTCCCCCTTGCGTGCCGATCCATTGCTTTACCCGCGCTTCCAGCACATCCATTGGCAGCGGGCCCGCTCCAAGGATTTCGTCGTGAAACTTGGGGTAAGAAAATTGGCTGCCCAGCGCCGTTTGCGCTTCCCCGCGCAGCTTCAAGATTTCAAGCTGCCCCACCTTATAGCCGAGCGCCTGCGCAGGCCAAGCGATATAGCGATCGGTTTCCGCCTGCACCGTAGCCTCGTCCAGGCCCGTGTGGGCGTGGAAGTAATCGATCATCTGCGCACGGGTCCAGTGCTTTGAGTGGACACCGGTATCGACCACCAGCCGCACCGCGCGGAAGATATCCGTCTCCAGCCGCCCGTAATCCGAGTATGGGTTTTGGTAAAAGCCCATGTCCTTGCCCAATCGCTCCGCATACAAACCCCAACCTTCGGTGTAGGCCGTATACCCGGCGTATTTGCGGAACTGCGGCAGCCCAGTCAGCTCCTGCGCGATTGAAATCTGCAGGTGGTGCCCTGGAATGCCCTCGTGGTAGGCGATCGACTCGACGTTGGCAAGCGATCGATGGGCAAAGTCGTACGTATTGATGTAGATGGAACCTGGTCGCGAGCCATCGGGAGTGCCGCGCTGGTAGTAGGCGGGCGCTTGCTCTTTCTCTGAGTAGCTCGGCACCGGCTCGACCCGGAGCTGGGCTTTGGGCAGGATGCCGAAGTACTGCGGCAGCTTCGGGCGCATTGCGTCCAGGTCGCGGCGGTACACGTCCAGCAATGCATCCCGGCTGACGGGGTGCTGCTTTGGGTCTGCGGCAACGGCGGCGCGCAGGGCGGCGATATCTTTAAAACCGAGCTGATGGGCGATCGCAGCGATCTCCCCCTCGTCGCGCGCCACCTCATCCAGGCCGACCTGATGGATCGCGGACGGAGTCAGCTCGGTTGTGGTGGACTCCTTTACGCGAAATGTGTAATATGCAGCGCCGTCCGGCAGCGACCAAACCCCAGGCTCCGTGCGCCCAGCGGGAAGGTAGGTGCTTTGCACAAATCGAGCAAACCGCGCGTAGGCCGGCAGTACATCGGTTTTGATCGCCGAAAGCAGTTCGGTGCGGATGCGGGACTGTTCCGCGGCGGGAAGGGTTGCCGGCAGCTTGGCCAGCGGCCGCGCAAAAGGGCTGTCTTCCGGCTTCTGCCCTGCAAGCGTTTGCGTCTGGCTCAACACTTTCTCGATCAGAAACCGGGGCGGGGTACGGTGGTCGGCGATGCCCACCTCGATGGAAGTCGTTACCTGCGCGAAGGCAGTTGGAACGGCATGCATGCGCGCGATCCAGTCGTCATAATCCTTCGCGGTCGCGAAAGGCGCGATCGAAACCAGCTGCGGCAGGTCGACCTGCAGCCCGCTGAACTGGTTGACGGGCTGCTCCCAGGGTTTAAAAACGGCTTCTTCCTGCTGCTCGGCCAAGCGGCGGGCAAGCAGGTCCTTTGAGAGCTGGTCCTGCTCGGGCAGCCCGGTTGTGTCGATTCCGGCAAGGCGCGTAAGGAACTCGACTCCGCGGGCCAGCTCGTCGTTATAGGCAGCCGCCGTGTAACTGGACAGCCGATTGTTATAGCGCGGATCGCCGACGCTGGTTGCCAGCTCCGGATGACGCGCGAGGCGGTCCTGCCATACCTCATCGAACAAGGCGGCCAGTGCACGGGACCGCTCCGCGGCAGGCGGAGGCTGCCGCGCCCGCGCGGGCTGAAGTCCTACAAAGAGCATGGCTGCGGAAAGAAGAGCGGCTTGAGCGGTAGAGGTTGGCATGGTGTGTATGAACCGCGCCGGCTTAGAAAAAGCCGAAGCGCGGTTGCAGCCGAGTGTACCTTACGCGACCACTCCTCCAGCAGCCTGCACCTGCTGCCCTGCCTCCGCGTCGCGTCCCAGCGTTCCGCGCGCCTGGTCCGCATCGAGCAGCCGATATAAAGTGGACCGGCTGATGCCGAGCAGTCGCGCCGCTCGGAGCTTGTTGCCGCTCACGCCTGCCAGCACGCGCCGAATGTGGCGCATGATCGCCCGATCCAGGTTCGGGTCCAGCTTCGTCGCTTCCGGCTTTGTTTCGGGTTCCTCAAAGGAACGGCGAACGGCAACCGCGATGGGTGCGGGCTCGGGGGCAAGCCGCGACAGCGGCCGATGCAACTCCGCCCTGGATGCCATTGTGGAGGTTGCGAGCCTCGGACCCGCACCTGGACGCGCCACCCAGATCTGCGGCGCGGGGGTGTTCGGCTCCCCACCCGTCAGCAGGAGATCGGCCCGGCACAGGAGGCCGCCTTCCGAGCGCTCAAGCCCTCGGCCGATCGCCTTTTCAAGCTCCCGCACATTGCCCGGCCAGTGGTACGCGAGCAGGGCGGGAAGCAGGTCCGGCGCGGTGCGGGGTGTCATCCCACGCTCGCCGGCGGCGCGCTCAAGGAAGCGCTGCAGCAGGAGCGGTACATCTTCACGGCGTTCCCGCAGGGCCGGCAGTTGGAGGTGCACGGCCATCAGCTGCTGCTGCAGGTCGCCCCGGAATCTGCCGTGGAGCACGAGCGAGCGCAGGGGGCGCTCTGAGGAAACCAGCAGTGCACGCGGCTGCCCTTCCGTGCTTTCGGAAACGTGTCCCGGACCGAGCAGTGCCGTCCGGGCCCGGTTGCCCGCGATCCATCCCAGGAGGTGCAGCAGCCGGCCTTGTGCCTCGGCCTGAAGTGTATCCACGCCGGAAAGATAAAGGGTGCCGCCGCGCGCTTCGGCCAGCTTCGCGGCGAACTGTCCGCCCGTAAAAAAGTCCTGCGCTGTGGCATGCACAAAGGGACTTTCCCGGTGCGGGGCAAGCCCGTGGAGCGTTTCCGCCGCCAGGCGCTTGCCCGTGCCGCGCTCGCCCTCAAGCAGCCCCAGCCGCAAATGGCCGGCCAGGTACCGCATCTGCAAAAACAATCGCTCCATGGACGACGAGCGGCCCAGCATGGCTCCCAGTGCCCAACGGCCGCCTCCCCCGCCTGGAATTACGTTCCCCATGCCCAGCATCGGGCCACGCTCCATCCCGCCACTCACTACCCTGTTCAAGGCCATCTGCCTCTCCTCTGTCTCATACCGACACAATCTGTATCGGCAAAGAAAAAGCGAACATGAACCTTTTTTTTATAAAAAAATCTAGGGCAGAGCCGGTTCCGCGCGACGGTGGCGCGAGGAGGGTTGGTCGGAGGCAATCACGCCATCGCGGATGGTAACAACACGGTGCGCGTACTCGGCGATATCCGGCTCGTGCGTCACCAGAACAATGGTGTTTCCGCCTGCATGAAGTTCGTCGAACAAGGCCATGATTTCGTCGCCGGTTTTCGAGTCCAGGTTGCCTGTGGGTTCGTCGGCGAGAATGATGGAAGGCCGGTTGATCAATGCACGAGCGATGGCCACCCGCTGTCGCTGGCCTCCCGAGAGCTCGTTCGGACGGTGATCCATGCGCTGCTCAAGGTTTACGGCAACCAGCGCCGCACGCGCCCGCTCAAGCCGCTCAGCCGCCGAGGTTCCGTTGTAGATCAAGGGCAGCTCGACATTGTGCAGCGCCGTGGCACGCGCAAGAAGGTTGAAGGTTTGAAAAACAAACCCAATCTCTTTATTCCGGATGCGGGCCAATTGATCGTCGTCGAGCTCGGATACCAGATGGTTGTTCAATCGATACTGGCCTCGGCTGGGCGTGTCGAGGCAGCCAATCAGATTCATTAAAGTCGACTTGCCCGAACCGGACGGGCCCATGATCGCGACATATTCATTGTGTCGGATGGCAAGATTGATGCCTTGCAGGGCGTGTACCTGCTGCTCGCCCATTTCGTAAGTCTTCCACAGGTCCTCAACCACAATGACGTGGTTTGCCGACTTCTCCGCCTCATCCATCTCGTTTGCGGTCCTACTCATGCGTATCAGGAACCCTCGTCGCTCTTGGGTGCAAGTTCAGCTTCTGTTGCGGGCTTCACCGCCGCGCCGTTTTTCAGGCTCCGTAAAATCTTATAGGTTCCGGTGACAATCTCATCGCCCGACTGCACCGGCCCGCTCACCTCAATGGCGGTTGCGCCGCTGATGCCGGTTTTAAGCGGGACGTAGTGCGCCCGCAGCTTGCCGGCATCCTGCCTGACTACAAAAACGCCTTGGGTGGAAGAAGCAGCGGACGCCGTGGCGACCGCCCCTTCAGCTTGTGCGGGCGGTGTCGTGAGCGCCTGGATCGGTACGGAAAGTACACCCTTTTTATCCGCGGTTCGGATTTTGGCAGTCGTCGAGAGTCCCGGGCGGAGTGCATCGACATCCTGCCCACTATCGACGGTCACGATGACTTTAAAATCCTTGGCTTCCTCGGTACCGCTGGTGGTCTGGCTGGTAGCGAGGCCGGTCGAGCGCAGCAGCGCCTGGTCCCCCACCTCGGTCACATGACCCTTGAAAACCTTGTCCGGCAAAGCATCCACAGAGATGTCGACCGGCTGCCCGTCCTTGACGTTCACGATATCTGTCTCGTCGACCTTTACTTCCGCCGTCACGATAGACATATCCGCAATAGTCATCAAGGTGGAGCCTTCGGCATTCTGGATGCCGGTCACCATGGTTTCCCCTTCGCGCACCGGCAGATTCGTTACGATCCCATCGTAAGGGGCCACGCTGACCGTTTTATTAAGTGAATCCTGCGCGGAGCGCAGATTGGCGACTGCCGTTCCGAGATGTCCACGCGCGGAGTCGGTTTGCGCCTTGGCCTGGTTGTAGGCGGCTTGCGACTGCGCCAGTGTTGCGACATCCACATCATAGGCAGCTTTGCGCGCGTCAAAGTCCTGCCGCGAGACCAGCTTCTCTTTGTAGAGCTGCTGGTAGCGTTGGAAATCTAGATTTTTCTGCTCCAGGTCGGCTTTTGAATGTTCGATCGAGGCCTGCGCTGTTGCTTCCGCCGCTTCATAAGCCGAGATATCGGTTTTGGCGGCTGCGATCGACTCGCGCTGCGCCGCAACCCCGGACTCCGGTTGCACGTTCTCGATAGCCGCGAGCATTTCCCCGCGATGCACGTGCTCGCCTTCCTTGACATACAACTTCACAATGCGCCCGAACGCGGTTGCACCGATGTTGACGTACGTCTTCGGCTTAATTTGCCCTGTGCCGCTCACCGCCGACGACACTTCGCCCCGCTCTACCTTGCCAGTCAGCACCTTGGTGTATTGACCCTGCACCCGCTTCACGGAAAACCCGACAACCGCGAGAAGCACGACAACAATACCCACGACAGCCGCGACCCTTTTCCAACCCATCGTGAACCCCGCGCCCCCTCAACCCATCGCTTTTCGGACGGTTGTCTCAGCAGAATTGTCGCCATCATACCGTGAATGCGGTTTTTCGCAATGGACAATAGCCGAGCCGGCAAGGCGGGAGTGCAGGGTCAGCTAGCTCGCTCTTTTCCCCGACGTCCGGGCAGAACCGACAAGGGGGTGGCCAAGTCCATCTTGTAAGCTCCCCGGCCGGGGATCAATCCGCGATACCCTGAGTCTCCGCCCACGGAGGACCGCTGTTTCAACATATAGATATTGCGGCACAAGCCGCACTCCCAAGGAAAAAAGCCCAATCGTGGGTAAACAACCCGCTGAAGGAATCCAGTGCGGCCCTGCCGACGCAGCTCCGTGCTTTCGCAACGCGGGCATAGTGGCCTTGCTCCCGTGGCTGTCAATAGTTCTTGTGATGTCATGTTTTTCACCGGCTGTGTGGAATTCAAACGACCTGCCTTCTGTATCGGCCAGGTGATGAAAAACACGAGGGCTTCTTCATAAAAAGTCGCTCAACCGAAGAAAGTTGCGTGGACATACCCCAATTGCTGCCGAGGCGAGTTGCACGGCTATATGCTGATATCCCATCCGTAATCTAATTAGATGCAGGTAACCACACAATAGGCACTAAAGTTCCAAGCAGTCGGAAGACAAGAACGCCTCACGCGGATTGCAGGGCCTCAGGGCCGAGCAGGTGGCGTGTCAAGCGGACAAGCTCCGCGGGCGGAAACGGCTTCATTCGAAAAATCACGGACTGATACTCGGCTTCCACATCCGCCATGCCGCTTAAAACAAGAATGGGGAGCTCCGGGAGCAGGGTCCGCACATGACGGACAAGCTCCGGACCGGCCATCTCCGGCATGAAATGATCGGTAATCAGCAACCCGAGTTTGGCCTGGGCTTCCGGTGTCCGAAGCAGCTGCAATGCCTCTTCACCGGTCGCGGCGGCAAGCACTTCTATCTCCGCGCGCGATAAAACGGCCGAGCGTACTTCCCTTTGAACCGGATTATCATCCACAAGCAGTACCTGCCTGATCATGCCGCTCGCCATAGGAATGTATTTGCGTTCTAACGGGAAAGATGACGAGAAAATCTGTTTAGGTTGTTTCCTTTTTGCATTTCAGAGGCTTACGAAAGTCACATAGGACAGGGTGTATTCCGACGGGCACGGAGGTTTTTTGTTGAGTCTTGCAATACTGTGCCGACGTTGCAGATGGCGATGGTGCGCGTGGAGCAGCATGACGGAGGCGCGGAACCGATTCGCGGCATCCCCCAAGAGCACCAACTGGATTTTTCTGGCTCTTGGGTTGGCCCTGCTTCTACTTGCGAGACAACTCATCCTTGAAGTGCGCGTTTACGAGATCGGCTTTGACGGGGTATCCGGCTGGTCGACAGCTGCGTATGCCTTGGCGGTGTGCGTACTCCTGAGCCGGCCGGTAAACCGCTTCACACTGGTCTTCATCTTTGCCGTCGCGGGTGCATGTCGTTTCACTACCGTCTTTTCCGAGCCCTTTCTTTCCAGCGACGTGTACCGCTATGCGTGGGACGGGGTGGTGCAGCACGCCGGGATCTCGCCCTATCGCTATGTGCCCGCCGACCCTGCACTTGCCTTTTTACATGGTCGCTACAGCGATCTGTACGCGCACATCAACCGCCGCGACTCCGCTCCGACCATTTACCCGCCCGGCGCACAGATCCTCTTCTACTTGATTACTTTTCTGGTCCCCGGCATGTTTGCGGTAAAGACCGCCATGGTTCTCTTTGAGGGGCTTACGATTTACGCTCTCACCCAATTGCTGGGGGTGCTCGGCAAGCGGCCGGAGCAGGTGCTGCTATACGCCTGGTGCCCCCTGTTGATTTGGGAGATCGGCTGCGCCGGCCATCTCGACTCAGCTGCCATGGCCATGATCGCACTCGCGCTCTTGGGGCGGTGGCGGAAGCAGTCCGCCGCGGTGGGCTTTTTTCTGGGTATAGCCGCGATGATCAAGCTTTACCCGATTGTGCTTTTCCCAGCGCTGTACCGTCGGGCCGACTGGAAGATGCCCGCAGCGCTCGCCGGCGTAGTGCTGATCGGCTACGGCATCTATGCGAGCGCCGGACAGCATATCTTCGGCTATCTCGGCGGCTACGCCCAGGAAGAGGGTTTGCACTCGGGTGCTCGCTTCTTCCTTCTCGGCGCACTTCAAACGATTCTGGGGCTGGGCGGCCTGTCTCCTACGGTCTACGTCGTTTTCAGTGCATTCGTTGGTGCGCTGCTTACCGTTTGGTGCTGGCGCACCTGTGCCGACCCGCGAAAGGACGGCAAGCCGACTTTCTTTACGCGCTGGTACAAGCTCCCGCCCGAGGCCAACTTCCTCCCACCGGCGCTCGGCATCGCCTTTGCCCTCATGCTCCTGTTTTCGCCGCGCTATCCGTGGTACGTCGCCTGGTTGGTGCCGTTTTTCACGCTGATGCCTTCATGGACGCTCGGCACATACATCCTGGGCGTGTATTACCTGGACACAACGAAGCTCGCCGTCGGGTATGGAGCGGCGCAGTTTCTGGAAAATACAATCCTTTATGGCTGTGTACTTACAGCGTTCTCGATAGAAGCGGCACTCCATCGCTGGCCGCTGCATCGCCGTCTGCTCCATCACATCCAATGGAAGGCTGCGTAGAAGTCCAGCCCTTCCATGCGGTAGGCTTCTCTGCGGTAGGCTTCTCTTATGATTCCGGCTTTCGGCAGCTACGCGCTTCTTCTCGCCCTCGCCCTGAGCGCCTACACGCTCCTGGCCGGCACGGTTGCGCTGCGTCAAATCGCAGTTGGCCGCACGGGCAGGGTTGCGCCCGAGCGCCTGGCTGAAACCGCGCGCCGATCGGGGATCGCCAGCTTCTTCGCGGTCACGGCAGCCGCAGCCGCCCTTTTATGTGCCGCGTTCGGCAACGACTTCTCGGTCGCCTACATACTCCATCATTCCAATCGCGACCTGCCTGGGCCGTATAAGTTTGCGGCGCTGTGGAGCGGGCAGGAAGGTTCGCTGCTTTTGTGGGCGTGGCTGCTTGCGATCTACGGCTTTGTGCTGCGGCTGCGGCACCGCACGGATGTCAAGCTGTTCGCCTATGCCTCGACCATTTTGGCCGGCGTGCAGCTTTTCTTTCTGATCCTGCTCAACTTCGTGGCACCGCCGTTTGCGCTGATCGGCGGCACGATCCCCGCAGACGGCTTCGGGCTCAATCCCCTGCTCCAATACCCGGAGATGGTGATTCATCCCCCCATGCTGTATCTGGGCTATGTGGGCTTCGCGGTGCCGTTCGCTTTCGCGCTCGGGGCCTTGATGATGCGCTACCCGGGTGAGAAATGGATCCAGATCACCCGCCGCTGGACGATGGTGACCTGGGGATTCCTGACAGCAGGCATCTTTCTCGGCGCGCACTGGGCTTACTCGGTGCTGGGCTGGGGCGGCTACTGGGGCTGGGACCCGGTTGAAAATGCGTCGCTGCTGCCCTGGCTTACGGGCACCGCGTTTCTCCACTCGGTCATGATGCAGGAAAAGCGCGGCATGATGAAAAAGTGGAATGTGTGGCTGATCTTCGGCACCTTTCTGCTGACGCTGCTCGGCACAGACCTCACCCGCTCGGGGCTTGTGTCCTCGGTCCATGCCTTCGCTGAAAGCTCCATCGGGCTTTGGTTTCATTCTTTTATGTTTCTGGTGCTGCTGGTGTGCGTGGGTACCTTCGCCCGACAGCGCGGGCATCTCGCACCCGAGAATCACGTACAGTCGCTCCTCTCGCGGGAATCCAGTTTTCTGTTCAACAACATCATCCTTTTGGCCGCCTGTTTTGCCGTGCTGTGGGGCACGCTGTTTCCCGTCATCAGCCAGTCGCTCACCGGCTCGCAGGTCACCGTCGATGCGCCGTTCTATAACCGGGTCATGGTTCCGATCGGCATCTTCTTAATGCTGCTCACCGGCATCGGGCCGCTATTGGCTTGGCGTACCGGCTCGCTCCGGTCCGTGCGCAAGAATATCGTCGGGCCACTGGCGGCAGCTGCGGTGGTCGCGGTGGGGTTGATCGTGACCGGCGAGCGCCCTTGGCTGAGCCTGCCCTCGCTGTATGCCTTCATGGTTTGGACGCTGGCGGCATTTGTCATCGTCGCGGTTGCGTCCGAGTTCGCGCGCGGCGCGCGGGTCCTTCAACAGCAGACCGGGAGTGGGCTTCTCCGGTCTTGCCTCCTGGTTACCCAACGCAATACCCGCCGCTACGGCGGGTACATCATTCACTTCGGCGTCGCCATTATCTTTATCGGCTTCGCCGGCTCGGCCTTTAATCAGACGCAAGAGCGCGAGCTGCGCTTTGGCGACAGGATGCAGGTGGGGCCGTACACGCTGGTTGCCGAAAGCTTTTCGCAGGACTCAAACCCGAACTACGACGCCGAGTATGCCCTGCTTGATGTGTACGAGCGCGGGCATAAAATCACGACCCTGACCCCATCGAAGCGCTTTTACCCGGCTAGCCAGACCACCCAAACCATGGTTGCGAACCGGTCCACCCTGCTGTCCGATCTGTATACCGTCTATGGCGGCCGCAATCCCGACACAGGGCAGCCTGTGATCAAGGTTTTTCTAAATCCGCTTGTCGCCTGGATCTGGATCGGCATTGTGCTGGTGGTCGCGGGCACGGGCGTCGCGCTTGCGCCAAACCGCCTGGCCGTACCTGTTCCGGAAGGTAAGTGGATTGCGCCTCGGGCCGAGCTGCTGCCCGCGCGTGGTGGAGACTGAACGATGGCTTTGCTGCTTTGCGCCGCGCTGACCGTTGCGCTTGCCATATACGTCTTTTACCCCGAAAAGCAGGCCGCCCCACAGCGCGACAAGCCCCGGCTCGACTACCTGTTCGAGCGGCGGGCCGCCATCGAGGACAACCTGCGCGACCTCCGGTTTGAGCATACCGCCGGCAAATATCGTGACGAGGAGTTCGAAACCGAACGAGCGACGCTTGAGGGGGAGGCCGCCGCCGTGGCCGAGGAGATGCGCAAGCTGGGCAACGTACACTTGTGAGGGTGAAAACTCTCGCACTGTTTCTGCTCGCATCGCCGCTTGCCGCCTTCGGAGCAGGACCGTCGATTACGGGTTTGGTCACCGACCGCACCACGGGAAAAATTTCACCCGGCGATACCGTCGCGCTTATCAGCCTGAACGGAAGCATGCAGGTAGCGGCGCAGACTAAAACCGGCGCGGACGGCCGCTACACTCTCGACACTCCGGATGCGGGCGTCCATCTTATTCGCGTTGACCACCAGAAGGCCGCTTACTTCCAGCCCGCTCCGCAGGGTGCCCACACGGTCGACGTGGACGTCTACGATGTCGCGCCTTCGGTGGAAGGCATTGTGACGGAAGCCGATGTACTCAGCATGCAGTCCGGCCCCGGCGGCACGCTGCACGTATCGGAAGACTTCTTCGTCCGCAACAGCTCACAGCCCGCACGGACGCAATTGAGCGATCACGCTTATGAGTTCTACCTGCCGGAGGGCGTAAAGCTTGAAGGCACGGCGGCCATGGGGCCGGGCGGTATGCCGGTGTCGAGCTCACCCGTGCCCCTGCCCGGCAAAGGGCATTACGCGTTTGTATTTCCCGTGCGGCCCGGCCAAACGCGCTTCCAGGTCCAGTACACGCTGCCGTACGACGGCAAAGCCATGAGCTGGGCCCAGCGCGAAGCGCTCCCGACGGAAAACCTGGTATTGCTGCTGCCCAAGGCGATGCACTTTGCACCCGCCGATACGGAGTGGCAGCCCGCGCCCGTGAACCCGGACGCACAAACTTTCGTGCGCAAAACCATTCCGCCGGGAACGCCCGTGAACTTCACGATCAACGGCGAGGGCGAGCTGCCGCGCGAAGCCCAGGGCGGCGATGCCGCGAATGGCTCCAACACCCCTTCCGGCACCAACGCTGCGAACGCCCGACCCGGCGGCGGCCTTGGCCCGCCGGAAGACAAACCCGACCCGCTGACCCGGTATAAGGGTTGGCTGCTGGGTGGCTTGGGCGCGCTTCTGCTGGGCGGGGCCTGGTGGCTGATGCGTGCTCAAGGGGAGCCCGCGCGGGGTCCCGCAGGCGAACAGCCGGACGCCGCGCGCGCTCTTCGGCCCGCGCTGGAGCAGGCCCTGCTGGCGCTGGAACGCGAGCATGCTCTTGGGTCGGTTGCCGAAAAAGAGTATTCAGAAACCCGCAAGGCTCTCCAAGGCGCGCTCCATCGCGCGCTGGCGAGGGAAGCCGCTCAAACGGCGCAGGCGAGCCGTTGACTTCCCCTGGACAACAAAGCGGGATGCATCGCCTGTCCATCGGGTTGTGCATTTGCTTGCTCCCCGCTTGTACACGCACTTAGAATAAAAGACGCTTTGAGGAGTGCCCGCTCTATGCTGAATTTTGCTGCTTACCGCTTGCCTGCCCGTAAAGTTTCTTCCATGCTGGCCGTCGCCACCCTCGCGCTCGCTGCTTCGGCTTTCGCGCAGCAGGCTGCACCCACCGTCGATCCCACACCAGCGGCAGCCACCAGCAGCGATGCAGATGCCAAGGCAAACCAGGCCGCGGCGCAGGCCCTGCTCGACCAGGAACGCCCCCCGAGCGACCCCGGCGGCAAAAGCGACCCAAACAGCCCGCTGAACCGGAAGATCTCCGACAAGGACCAGTTCCGTCAGCAAAAAGAGCTGCGGCAGGAGTTGAAAGGTCCTTATAAAAAGTGGGCGAATGAAGATGTGCGCTGGATCATCACTGACCAGGAGATGAAGGCGTTCAAGTCGCTTTCAAACGATGAAGAGCGCGATGCGTTTATCGAGCAGTTCTGGCAGCGCCGCAATCCCGATCCCGAGTCGCCGGAGAACACCTTCCGCGACGAGCACTACCGCCGCATCGCCTACGCCAACGAGCATTACGCGGCGGGCAAGCCGGGCTGGCTCACCGACCGCGGTCACATGTACATTGCGTTCGGCAAGCCGGACTCCACCGATTCCCACCCCTCCGGCGGCACCTACGACCGGCCCATGGAGGAAGGCGGTGGCACAACCTCTGCGTTTCCGTTTGAGGTATGGCACTACCGCTACCTTGAAGGTGTCGGCGACAACGTCGACATCGAGTTTGTGGATACTTGCCAGTGCGGCGACTACCACATGACCATCGACCGCTCTGAAAAAGATGCGCTGCTGCACGTGCCGGGTGCGGGCGCGACGATGTACGAGCAGATGGGCCAGGCCAAGCAGGCCGATCGCTTCCACGGCGGACTGGAATCCCTTGGTACCGGCCCCATGTCAAGCTCCCAGCAGTCCAAACAGTTCGATCGGCTGGAGCGCTTTGCCAAGCTGCAGGCTCCTCCAGTGATCAAGTTCCAGGACCTGAAGCTGAGTGAGTTCCTATCGACGCACAAGGTGTTGAACGGGCCGTTTTTCCCGTTCGACGTCCGGACCGATTATGTGAAAGTCACGGACGATACCGTCCTGATGCCGATCACGCTTCAGATCCGCAACCGCAATATCACTTTCCAAACCAAGGACGGCGTGTCCAAGGGACAGGTGCATATCATCGGCCGCGTGTCGTCGATTACGGGCAAGATCGTGCAGTCGTTTGAGGACAATGTCGAGGTGGAAGAGCCGAGCGAGCTTCTGCCGAAGCTGCTCGACAACTCGCAGCTTTATTGGAAGGCGTTGCCGCTGCGCCCGGGCCGGTACCGTGTCGACATCGCGATCAAGGACATCAACAACCCCGACCACATCGGCACATGGGCGCAGGGCGTGATCGTGCCGCGCTATGACGACGACCGCTTGTCGGCCTCGTCGCTGATCCTCGCCGCAAAGATGGAGAAGGTGCCGTCGAAGGAGATCGGCGCGGGCAACTTCATCATCGGCAACACCAAGCTGCTGCCCGCCGTCGCGCCGAACGCGCAGGCCCCGGCGATTTTCCACAAGAACCAAAACCTGAACTTCTGGATGCAGGTTTACAACCTGGGCATCAACCAGGATTCAAAAAAGAATGGCGCAACTATCCAGTACCAAATCGTAAACATGGCGGACGGTAAGCCCATTTTCACGACACAGGAAAACTCGAATGCGCTGGGCAGCGGCTCCGACCAGGTGACCCTTGCCAAAAGCGTGCCGCTTTCGGGCGTGCCGGTTGGGAAATACAGCATTAAGGTCAGCGTCAACGATGCTGTTTCCAAGCAGGAGATTGCGCAGACCGCGCCTTTCAGCGTGGAGTAATCCTCAGGCGTGCCGGTTGTCGAATCGGCACACTTCGTGAATTTACGTTACACTTCGGTCACATTCATCGCAGCACGTCGAGGCAACCGGCCACGCAGAGCCGGTGCACGCGGACTTTTAGGGAGCAATCGCAAAGAAACGGACCCGAAAAACGCGAGTGATTCATCGAGCATCCAGATTTTCCGGCTTGGCCGCCGCGTTCGTTGCAGGTGCCATCGTTCCTGCTTCACCTGCCATGGCGCAATCAGCCCACTCCAGCACCGCTCTACCCGGTGCCGGTCTTTACGATGCGCGCATGCGCTCCGCGGTACTGGGCGTCGTCCGCGACCGCGCGGGGCGGCCCCAGGTCGGTGCATTAGTGGAGCTGCTCAATGCACGCTATGCGGTAGTGGCGCGCACCTTTACCGACGACCATGGACGCTACACGCTGCCCCGGTTGGGCTCGGGACTGTATGAAGTGAAAGCCAGCGCGGCCCTGCTGCTGCCGGCCATCCGGCCCGGTCTCAAACTGCTGGGCAATACCCGTGCTACCGTCAACCTGACTCTCAGCAGCCTGTACCAAGCGCTGGACTGGCTTCCAGCGGAGAGACGCGGTCCCCAAACTCCTTCAGACGATTGGGACTGGACATTGCGGCTTTCGACCAACCGTCCGCTTCTGCGGGTTCTCCCTGAAGAAACAGCTCGTCTTGCGGCGGCGAACGGCACCTACGATCTAGAAGGTCCCGTCCTGATTGAGAGCGGCACAATTACCCCCCGAGCGACCCGCCGCGGCATTGTGCGCCAAGGGCCCATGCGCTTCGGTGAGGGCGGGGCGGCGCAGCAGATCGAATGGACAAGAAGCAGCACTGAGGGCAGGGCTCTCCGGTTGGTTGCGGAAACGGGCGAAACAGGCCGCGTCGGGGCTTCCGCAGCCTATCGCCAAGAGCTTTCTCAAGACCGCTCCGTCATGACCATGGCGTCCTTTATGGAGTGTCCGAACATCCGCACCGCCGGTGCAAGCGGGCTGACCCAGGCGCGGGTGCGCTCCGGCTCGACCGTGCGTTTCGGCGACCTTGCGCAGATCGACGCAGGCGCGGAGCTCCAGGTGGCCCGGCTCGGGAGAGAATCTCCGGTGGTGGGTAGTCATCCTTTCGCAGTGGTTTCGGCTCACGCGGGTGCCCAGACCATCTCCTATCGCATCGCCGCTGCTCCTTCCCTTGCCGATCCCAGCGAACTAGACGCAGCCGAAACAAATCGGGGGCTGTCCGAGGCGGACGGACGGCTTCAGCTGGAACAGGGTCTGCATCAGGAGCTGCGCATCGAGCGCCGCTTCGGCGGCTGGAGCGGCCAACTCGCGGCGTTTCATGACCGGCTCGCCCATCCCGTTGTTCAGGGCAGGCTGCGCGGCGATGAAGCGGCCATCGACAGCCGAAATGTGTTGTACGACCCCGGCACAGGCATGATCGCGGTCTCAGGGGAGGGCTACAGCCACGGCGGCGTGATGGCGATGCTCCATGACCAGCTCAGCCCCGACACCTGGCTTACTTTCCGCTATGCCATAGGGGAAGCCGTGACCGCGCCTGCACCGGGACGTTCCTTCGGGACACGCACCGCTTCGCAGGCGATGGTTGCCGCGGGCACCCGGATCGCTGCCACCGGCACCGCCGTGCGCGGCTCCTACCGCTGGCAGCCGGTGAGTACGCTTACCGGGGTCGCCCCGTTTGAGTCTGTTCCTGACGCCTACCTGGGATTTTCCCTCCGGCAGCCGTTACGGGTGGAGCGCGTGGGTATGGGTCGCTTGGAAGCAATTCTCGACGTACGCAACCTGCTCGCGGAAGGTTACCGGCCTTTTCTATCGGACGATGGTGGGACGGTGTACTTCGCGCAGGCACAACGCTCGATCGCGGGGGGAATCAGCTTTTCGTTCTGAGGGGAGCAAATCTCCGAACTGGCTCATCCTGAGCGTAGCGAAGGACCTGCTTCTTATCGGCAGTGCAGACAAAAGCAGGTCCTTCATCGCTTTGCTCCTCAGGATGACCCGGTTTTTAGAAAATGCCCTTCACCACTCGCTATACGGCTTCCCATCGCTCCCTGTTTGGGTCGAGCCTGAGTGGACGTTCCCGATCCCGTCCCCCACCTGCTGGTCCACACTCTGCAGCGCATCGCTCGGATCTGTCACCCAGGTGGTGTTGCTGCGGGTCAGCGGGTCGCGCGGAATCTCTTTCAGATAGCCGTTCTGCACCAGGTCGTCGAGCGACTGCGGCGCTTTTTCCTTATCCATCGTGTACGAGTCGATGGCTTCCCGCATGACCTGCAGGTCCATGCGGAAGGTGGCTTCCCGCGCGTTGCGGATGGATGCCGTATAGCTCGGCACCGCGATCGCGGCGAGCACGCCGATGATCAGCATCACGATCATCAGCTCGACCAGCGTAAATCCGGCTTCGGATTGTGTTCGCTTCACCATGTCGCGTATTTGGTCCCGTCCAGTGCCGTGCCTTCCGATTTTGAGTACACATCGAACAGATTCTGCCCGCCGAAGGAGGTTGCATCGGGGTCGTCCTGCATGGAACGCTCCCCCCACTCATCCTTGCCGGTCATGGGATCGATGGGGACGCGCCGCAAGAACTTTACTTTCTTGCCTTGTACATCCACCCCATCCACCAGTTTCTTCAAGTCGGGTGGGTAGCCTTGCGAGTCCACCTTGGTCTGAAAAGCATTGCGGTCGGCGGCATCCTTGTATCTATCGATGGCCGCGCGCATCGTCCAAAGGTCGTAGCGCAGCTCGCGCTCTTTTTCGCGCTTTTTTTCAAAACGCGTAATGGGCACCGCTGCCGTTGCCAGGATCGACAGGATCGCGACCGTGACGATCAGCTCGACAAAGGTGACGCCGGCCTCACAGCGCAATCTCACCCAACTCATTCCTGGCTCATCCTGAGAAGTACAGCGATGAAGGACCTGCTTTTGCGGTGCTGCGGGTAAAGCAGGTCCTTCGCTGCGCTCAGGATGAGCCATTTTAAGCCCGCGCATTGTCCGCAAACCCCTCACTGGATATGCACAACCCCCTGCGACCCAGTCGCGGGCAGCGCCTGCTGCTTGCTGTTTCGCACCACGGGTCGTGTAATCGACACCGAAGCATCGCCCGCAGCCTTGGCCTGGAAGGTCACGGTACATACTGTACCCGCACCCGTAATGCCTCCGACGCCCGGCGGACGGGAAGTCGAG
>CAXTKZ010000034.1:23589-28010 GCA_964244985.1 uncultured Acidobacteriaceae bacterium | reverse complement strand
CACGAGTTTCGACGTCAAAGACAAATCCAGATGCAGAGAGGATCGCTCAAGCCCCTTGTTCTGGTCATAGGCCACCTGGAGCGGCACGGCATACACATCCTGCCCACCGGTCAGGGTCACCTTCTCTTGAAAGGTATTGCCCACCGACTGCGTCGGGTTGGAGGCAACCAGCGCGAAAACAGCAGGCGGGGTATTCGGAGTGGCGGCACCGGCGCGCGAGGTCGCGAGCGCGTCCGGCGCGGCTCCGACGGCGTTCGACAAGGGGCCGGACGGCGGGACAGCCTGTGGCGGCACATTCTGGCCGGGGATGGTTCCGTTCATCTCTGTCGGGTTGGTGCCCGGAGGAATCTGCGGACGCGGCGCGGCCAGGTTGGGAATGCTGGTAGTCGGCGCGTCGTCTCCGTCCGGGCCTGCATTTGTGTGGCGCAATTGGATGTCGTTGACGGTGCCGGTATCGATTTCCTTGAGGTTGAGCGGTGAAAGATCCGCGGCGCGCACAATATGTGGGGTGAGCAGGAAAACGATTTCGTCGTCGTTCTTCTGATCGGCGACCGAGCCGAAGACATAGCGCAGAATCGGCAGCTCTGCCAGACCGGGATAGCCGGAGACCGCCCGGCTCGTTTGATGCTGGAGCAGGCCGCTGAGAATGGTAGCTTCTCCCTCACGAAGACGTATCGTCTGCTCCGAAACACGCTGGGTGATGATCGGTTCATTGATACCCCCCAAAGGCTGTACGCCATTTGTTGAGGAAACCTCAATTTTCAGCTTCATTGAAACATCTCGGTCGAAATGCACCGTCGGCTTCATGTCGACGTTGACGCCAATGTCAAGGTACTGAAATTGCGTATTTACCAGTGAGGACGTGATTGCAGTTGCAACGCCGGCCTGAAACGAACCAGTGGCTACGGGAAGGCGCTCACCAATGCGAACAATGGCCTCTTGTCCGTCGGTAGCACGAAGGCGTGGGTTCTGTACGATTTTTGTCGCGGTATCGCTGAGAATCAGGTTCACAGCCGCGGAGCCGATGTTGACGGCAAAGTTCGTTGAATTCAGGTGCGCGAGCTGATTCAGCTGCAAGGCGCTGCCGCTAGGTGTTGTGCTGCTGCTCGCGGCTGAGGTCGTTGAGGTTGTCGTCGTGGTTCCCGTTATCGCATTGCTTTGTTGAAAGTTGATGCTGGCGGTGTTGGGTAGTTGAAGGCCGATGGTGCGGGCCAAAGCGCGGCTGATCTCGAGAATGGAAACGTCGACCACCACTTCCGGTCGCGCCTTATCGAGGTCGTTGATCAGCTTGCCCGCGAGCAGCAGTTCGTCCGGCGTGCCACGCATGATGATTGCGTTCTGGCTGGGCACGCCGTACAGCTTCGCGCCTGAGGTGAACACGTTGCGCAGGGCGGTTTGAATGTCGTTCAGGTCGTTCGCCTGCGAAACGTTCGTCAGGTAAAACGTCTGCACGGCTTCCGTATCGAGCTCGGCACGCTTGCCACGGATGTTTTGCGCCACAAAGATAGTGTTCGCCGTGACGGGCCGCCAAAAGGTGCCGGACACTGTCCCCAGGATGCGCAGGGCGTCGTACAGGTTTGTGTTCGCGAGGTCGAGCGTGAGCCGCGTCGAATGGTAATCCGGGTCGAACAGGACGTTGATGCCCGCCGTTTTGCCGATGGTCTCGTAGATCATCTTCGAGTCCTCGGTCATATGGAGCGTCAAGGGCTCGTTCGAGATGGGCTTGAGCTCCGGCGGGCCGCCGAGGTCGAGCAGCTGCTTCCGCTCGCCGGGCGCAAGCGCGGTTTCCGGCGCGGGCGCGTTCGCTTCCCCGTCGATCTTCTCGTGCGTGACGCGGATGTCCTGCGACGCAAGCTCGTTGGAAGGGTCGATCTCCAGCGCGCGCAGGAACTCGGTCAGCGCACCGACGTTGTCGCCCCCGTCGCGCAGGCGCTCGCCATGCTTCACATGGGCAGCCGCCGCGTCCAGCCGCAGCCGCTCATAGGAGATCTTGAAGCGCTCATCCTGCGGTTTTTTCTGAAAAGCCTTGGCGTAGGCGTTGTACGCGCCCTCAATGTCGTCGCGGGACTCCGCGGCACGGCCCTGGCTGTACAGTTTGTTGGCCGACTGCGCATGCGCGCCGGCAGCGAGAACAAGAGGAAAAGCAAGCGAAAAACCCCAGTGGGTCAGGCGGTTCATGCAACTCCAAAAAATAGGCCGCCGCTCGGGCTCGGCTCGGGATGGGGGCACGCGTACAACCCCGATGCAGCAATGCTTTCTATACAGACGGTTCCCGGCAAAGTATAGCATCGGGGTTTCAGAAAAAATCCGGGGCGCGGTATCCTGAATGGATGGCAAAGCAGGCGACTTACCAGACCCAGCAGGCCGCGAAGCCGAGCGCGCCGGTCAAGGCAAAGCCGCGCGACCCCGTCGCCGCGGGCGACCGCGATGCCTCGCAAAACCGCTCCGCGGGACACAACTACTTCCTGATGGATCGTTTTGAGGCAGGCGTGGCCCTGCGCGGAGCCGAGGTAAAAAGCATTCGGGAGGGCAAGGCCAACCTGAAGGACAGCTATGGGCTGGTGAAAAACGGCGAGGCGTGGCTCCTGAATGCGCATATCGGGTCCTACTCGCATGCCGGCTTCGACACACCCGACACAACCCGGACTCGCAAGCTGCTGCTTCATGCCGGGGAAATCCGCAAGCTGGTCGACCAGACACAGGCCAAGGGTTTTACGCTGATCCCAACCCGGCTGTACTTCCGCAACGGCCGCGTCAAGTGCGAACTGGCAATCGCGAAAGGCAAGCAGGATTGGGACAAACGCGCAACGGAACGGAAGCGGGAAGCGGATCGGGAAGCACGGGCGGCGATTGCAAGAGGGCGGGATTGAAACAAACTGCCGCGAACCCCAATGTCGGGTCATGCACACGTTCGGGGTCATCCAGAGGAGCGAAGCGACGAAGGATCTGCTTCTGCCTCACTTCCACCCGAACAGTGACAGGCTCAAATCCTCCCACGCGCGGTTCTCTGCTTCAACAAGGGCAAACTTCTTGGCACGGCTCCAGCCTTTCACTTCCTTTTCCCGCACAATCGCTCTGCCGATGTCCACATGCGCTTCGCACCAAACCAGCCGGGTGCATTGATACCGAGCGGTGAACCCTTCGCCCTTGCCATGTCTGTGCTCGAAAACCCTGCGCAGGAGATTCGCGGTCACTCCAACGTACAACACTCGGCTGCGACTTGCGACGATGTACACATGGCAGAGTCGGTCGTGCATGGCAATAGCGTATGGGACCGCGGCTGCTTCCCACCAATCAGAAAGGACCTGCGCGGTACCAAGGTCACAAAAGATGAAAGCAGATCCTTCGTCGCTTCGCTCCTCTGGATGACCCCTCATTGGGGAGTGGTCGACGTTTACAGAAACCCTTCTCTGCATCTCCGCAAAGCTCGGCATCATAAATCCTGTGAAACCCGAACTCCGCTTCGCGCTCGCTTCTCAGTTCCCTGCTGAACTGCTTGTGATCTTCACGGTCGACCAGTCTGTCGCCGACAGCCCAGCGCCGTTTCCCCTCACCGAGTCGCAGACCGTCCATGACTCAGTAAGCGATGTGCTCACCAGCGGCGAGTTCAAATCGGGCGCGAACGAAACCCTGCTGATCCACAAAGCACCGTCCTTCGCGGCAAAGCGCCTGCTGCTGGTCGGCTTGGGAAAGGCCGCTGGTCCGGGCGGCAAGGGTCCGGGAGCCCCGGCTCTGCGCAAAGCCGCCGGGGCCGCTGTGCGCTATGCCAAGACGCGCAACCTGCGCGAGGTGACGGTCGCCCTGCCGCAAACGCTTACCGAAGCAACGGATGCCGAAGCCGCCCGGGCCATCGTCGAAGGCGCGATCCTCGCGGACTTCGACCCCGACACGTACAAATCCGACCGCAAGGATGTGTCGCTGACGGCGCTGACCCTGCTGGTCTCCGAGCGCGTGGACCAAGGGGCGACGCAGACCGGTTTTGACGAAGGCGTGTTTATCGGCGAGTCGCAGAACTATGCACGCACACTGGTAAACGAGCCTGGCAATGTGCTGACCCCGACAGAGTTGGGCCGCCGCGCGCAAGCCATGGCCGCCGAATTTGGGCTGGCCTGCGAGGTGCACTCGACCCATAAGTTGAAAGAATTGGGCATGGGCGCGTTTCTGGGTGTGGCGCAAGGTTCGGAAGAGCCGCCCGCCCTGATCGTGCTGCGCTATGAGCCGGAAGAGGCTGCGGACGGAGTCACGCTAGGGCTGGTCGGTAAGGGGATTACGTTCGATACGGGCGGCATCTCCATCAAACCCGCCGATGGCATGGAGAAGATGAAGTACGACATGGCCGGGGCCGCCGCGATGCTGGGGGCAATGCGGGCCGTCGCGCAGATCAAGCCGAAAGTGCGGGTAGTTTGTGTTGTTTGCTCGGC
>CAXTKZ010000034.1:0-23489 GCA_964244985.1 uncultured Acidobacteriaceae bacterium | reverse complement strand
GGGCCGTCGCGCAGATCAAGCCGAAAGTGCGGGTAGTTTGTGTTGTTTGCTCGGCAGAAAACATGCCCTCGGGACGCGCATTCCGCCCCGGCGATGTGTTGAAAGCGATGTCCGGCAAGACGATCGAGATCATCAACACCGACGCGGAAGGCCGCCTGGTGCTGGCTGACGGGCTCCACTACGCGAAGCAGTTGGGCGCGACACACCTGATCGATGCCGCGACCCTGACCGGTGCGGTTTCGGTCGCGCTTGGCCAGCACAACGTAGGTGGCTATGCGAATGACGAAGCCATCTGGAGCAAATTCACAAGCGGCCTCGAAAAGAGCGGCGAACCCGTGTGGCGGATGCCCCTCGGCGATGAGTACCGCGAGCAGATCCGCTCGCACATTGCCGACCTGCAGAATACCGGCGGCCGCTACGGCGGTTCGGTGACCGCGGCCATGTTCCTGAAGGAGTTCGTCGGCGATACGCCCTGGATCCATCTCGACATCGCCGGCACTGCCTGGAACGACGACGCGAAGCCCGCGCTGAGCAAAGGCCCCAGCGGGGTCGCGGTGCGGTCCATCACAGAGTGGGTCCGGCAGTACGAGTAACCCTCTAAACCGCCTGCGCGGCTCGCGGTCCCTTCGGGACGTGTACTCGTCAAAACAAAACGGGCCTTGGGGCCCGTTTTATTTTGAAAAAACTCCCCACGAAGTGGGCGCGAGCCGCGTAGGCGGTTTGCTTGTACCCGCGCAACGTCGCGACACACTTCTCAGTAACGCAGCCGAAAGATGAATCTTATGTGAAATCCGCGCGCGCGGCGCTGCCTCAATCGGGGGTACAGTATCGTGGGCCGTGGAGGGTTTTATTTCTGATGGCAGTTCCGATTTCTCAACGACTGATCTCCCTTGCGAGCGCACTTCTAGTGACCGGCGGCTTGGCCGCCTGCAACTCCGGCAGCTCCCCCAGCGACGGTGCCGACGCGAATGTCGCGCTTTCCGGCGCGGGCAGCACGTTCGTGTATCCGGTCATGACCCGATGGGTCGCCGACTACCACGGCAAACATCCCGGTACGCAGATCAACTATCAATCCATCGGCTCCGGCGGCGGCATTCAGCAGATTAAAAACAAGACAGTGGACTTCGGCGCATCGGACGCCGCCCTGACCGACGCGCAATTGCCGGAGATGGGATCCATCGTGCAAATCCCGGAAACAGCCGGGCCCGTGTGCATCACCTATAACCTGCCCGGTGCACCCGCGAACCTCCAGCTTTCGGCTGCTTCGCTTGCAGGCATGTTTCTGGGCACCATTAAGAATTGGAACGCCCCGCAGATTGCCGCCGACAATCCCGGCGCGAAGCTGCCCAACCTGCCTGTGGTGGTCGCGCACCGCGCCGACGGCAGCGGCACCACCGCCATTCTTACCGATTACCTGGCCGCGGTAAGCCCGGAATGGAAGACCAAAGTGGGCGCGGGCAAAAGCGTGAGCTGGCCCGTGGGCCTGGGCGGCAAGGGCTCGGAAGGCGTCACCGGGCAGCTGCGGCAGTCCCCTGGCGCAATCGGCTATGTGGAGCTGACCTATGCCGAGCAGAACCATTTGCCCGAGGTCAAGATCAAGAACGCCGCCGGAACGTATGTCGCACCTACCGCGGCCGGGACTACTGCCGCGATCAGTGCTTACTCGAAGGAACTCGCGCAGGACCCGCGCCATTCCATCGTGAACCCGCCCGCTTCGGCGAAAGACGCCTACCCGATCTCCGGACTCACCTTTCTGATCCTTCCCAAGGACGGCCCGGACAAGGCGAAGCGCACCGCGCTGAAAAGCTTTGTCGCGTACATCATCGGCGACGGGCAAACCGCGGCCGGCTCGCTGAACTACGCGCCCCTGCCGGATGGGGTAAAGCAGTATGACCAGGACCAGCTGAAGCTGCTGACGGCAGGCGGGCAGCCGATCCAGTAAGCGCTTCCTGTAAAAGGCCCGGCGAAAATGCCGGGCCTTTTATGCATCAGAGTTCTTAAATTACTGTGCGGAGAATAGAGTGGCTGATACGAGCGTGACGAAAGTGGACGCGGCGCATGCGCCAAAGGGCCCGCAAGGGCAGCGGTACCTGGCCAACGGCCGGGCTCTTTCCATGCGGCTGTGGGACGGGGTCCAGCCCGGCGACAGCAGCGCCCCAGTCCGGCGCGAGTACGAGACCGTCGGCTATGTCATTTCCGGCTCGGCCGAGCTGACGCTCGAAGGCCAGACTGTCAAGTTGCAGCCGGGCAGCTCCTGGATCGTGCCGAAAGGCACGGAACATAGCTATCGCATTCAGGAAGCATTTACGGCGGTGGAGGCGACGCATCCGCCCGCTGAGGTGCACGACCGGGATGCGGTTTGACAGTCTCGGACAAGGCGGTCCGATCTATTCGAGTGATGAGCTGCGTCACTCCCCTGCTTTCCTACCAAAGCAGGTCCACGATTTCACCGATGTCGATCCTCCGCTCGCGCACTGCAAGCTCGTGAACCACTTGGAGACTGCCTGCCGTGTGGCGGCGGCAGCTGTTGTCCATCGGATCGATCACATAGAGCGCCTGCACACCCATTGCCTCAAAGTCGGCAAGTCGAATGAGAAGGCGCGATATGCGGTCTTCCGGGCTCAGGATTTCAAACGCAACCAGCGGCGGCACAAGCGCAACCGGGTCGCGCGGCGCATCGGCGTCCAAGAGCGCAACATCCGGGATGCGGTAACGGCGTTCACTGGTCCGTGTCCGAAGCTCAGAGCGAACACGGATGCCCCACTCTTTTGCATGCTGGCCGAAGTAAACCACCAACGCCACCTGCCATGCTGAATGCCGCTCTTCGCCCATGGGTCGCTCCTCAATGACGCCATCCACATACTCCGCGTCCGGCTCGTAGCTGGTTCTCAGGTACTCCTCGACAGAGATCAGGGTCGTTGCCACGGGGTTTCTCCTTCCGCTATCCTACGCCGGGTTACATCACCTCCGGCGTGCCGATCCCCAACACGGCGAGCGAACGCACCAGCGTCCGCTCGGTGACGGCTGCCGTTGCCAGCAGCAGCGCTTTACGTGCGGGGTCGGGCTCGGTGAGGATGTGGTGCTTGCGGTAAAAGCCTGAAAACTCCTGCGCGAGCGTGAAGCAGTGGCGGGCGAGGTGCGCGGGCTCGGCGGTTTCGCGGCACTGCTCCAGCACCAGTGCGGTTTTCGCGGCGCGCAGCCACACCTGCCAGATGGTGTCGTCCTCCAAATATGCGCTGAGGTCGAGCTCGCCCACCGAGGTCAAAGCAGCTTCCGGCGCAAGCCCAGCTTTGCGGAAGATCGACCGCACCCGCACCACCGCATACTGCAGGTACGGCCCGGTCTCACCCTCGAACGAGAGCGCGTCCTTAAAGTCGAACGCAATCACCGTGTTGCGCGTGAACTTAAGCATGAAGTACCGCAGCGCACCCACCGCGATCGCCTCCGCGGTCTGTTCGCGGTCGCGCTCGGGCAGATCCGGGTTGCGTTCCCGGACCTCGGCGCGCGCGGAGGCGAGGAGCCGATCCAGCAGGTCATCCGCCTTCACGCCGAACCCCTTGCGGCCCGAAACCTCAATGTATGCGCGGCCCCGGTCCTCCTCGGCGACCTCATAGCCAAGCTCAAGGGCACAGCGCGGGGTCAGCGCGACCATCTCATACGAAAAATGCGTGTACCGCGCGGCCTGATCGATATAACCCATCCCGCGCAGCGCTTCGATCACATTTGCCTGCGGGTCGGACTGGCGCGCGTCGATGACGTTATAGATAGCATCCGCACCGCCGAAGTGCGGGTGCGCGGGCTCGCCTTCGACCGCCGTGATCCAACACTCTTGGTCGGCGTAGGTGAAGAATGGCCGGTAGCCGAAATCACGGCCCAACAAGCCGAACTTCCATAGGTGATAGGCGATGTCCTTGCCGACGTAGGTTACGGTGCCGTTCGAGCGAACGATCACCTTCGCGTCCTCGTCTGGACCTACCACAAGCTCCGGCGTTTCAGCGGCCGAAACACCACTCCCACCGAAGGTGGCGCGGCGCATGACCCAGCAGCCCTTGTTTTTGCCTTCCGTTTCCAACCGCAGCACGCCTTTTTCACGCAGCAGCGCGAACGCCGCGTCCCAAAAGTGCAGGTGCAAAATCTCCGACTCACGCGGCAGCAGGTCGTACTCGATGCCCAGCCGCAGCATGGTTTCGAGGTGCCGCCGGACAATCGCTGTTGCGACCCGGTCGGCGATGGCTGCTGTTTCGCTCCCGCCTTCTTCCAGGCGGTGCAGCGTGTCAAGCCGCAGCTGTTTGCGCGCGGCGTTTTCTTCCGTCGAACCTGCCGTATACCACTGCGAAACGCGCGCGTACAGGTCCCAGCAGGCGTAGTCCAGCGGCTGTTGCAGTGCGGCGATCCACGCGTCTACCTGGGGCAAAGCCAAACCAAGGAGGTGCTCGAAGCCGACCACGATATCGGCCACCTGTACCCCGGTATTGTCGATGTAGTTCTGTACGGAAACCCGGTCGCCGGTCGCGCGCAGCAGGCGCACAAACGTGTCGCCCAGGATGGCATTGCGCAGGTGCCCCACGTGCGCGGCTTTGTTCGGGTTGATGCTGGTGTGCTCGACCAGCGCGTGCTGCGGGGCGCGGCTGCTTCTTTCCGGCGCGTCGGCTGCCAGCAGCTTTACGGCGGCAGAGCGGTCCAAACGCGCGTTGATATAACCCGCGCCCGCGACCTCAAATCCAGCGAAGCCCTCGACGGGTCCGAGCGCCGCGACGATCTCGTCCGCGATCTTGCGGGGTGATTTGCGCAGCGTACGGGCCAGCTCAAAGGCGACGGGCAGGGCGTACTCGCCGAAGCGCGTGTCGGGCGGCTGCTCGATGGCGATGTGTTTACCCTCAATCCCGTAAAGGGTTTGCAGGGTGAAACGCAGTTGCTCCGCGAGCCGTTTTTGTCCGGATAGATACACGAGAGTTTCTTCGCCCCTTAGAAGGGTGAGTGTAGCAGCCCCCAAAACAAATACCCGCCACGAAGTGGCCGCCTCCCGCGTAGGGGGTCTTAGCCCTTTGTAGACGATGCTTTAAGATGAGTTTTGGCGCGGCCCCCAACGGCGCGCACTGAACGCATGCTTGAGCCGAGCCAGTCTTTTTACCTCACCACGCCCATTTACTATGTCAACGCGCGCCCGCACATCGGGCACACGTACACCACCGTCGTTGCGGATGCGATCGCCCGCCGCGAGCGCATGCGGGGCCGCGATGTCTGGTTCCTGACCGGCACCGACGAGCACGGGCAAAAGATCGAGCGCTCCGCGGCCAACGCGGGCGAGGCTCCGCAGGCGTTTACAGACCGCGTGTCGCAGGAGTTCCGCGGCCTGTGGGACCGCATGGGCCTCACCTACGACGACTACATCCGGACGACCGAGGAACGCCACAAGCAAGGCGTGCGCAAACTATGGAAGGTTCTGAAGGAGCGCGGCTTCCTTTACAAGGGCACCTACACGGGCCAGTATTGCGTGTTTGACGAGCTGTACGTCGAGGCTGGCCCCGGCGCGCCCTGCCCCGACTGCGGCCGCACGACCGAGACGGTGAGCGAAGAGAATTATTTTTTCAAGCTGTCTGCGTTTGAAAACAAGCTGCTGGAGCTGTACGCCGAACGCCCGGAGTTTATCCAGCCCGAAACGCGCCGCAACGAAGTGCTCGCATTTGTGCGCGGCGGCCTGCGCGACCTGTCGGTTTCGCGCACCAGCTTCACGTGGGGCATCCCCGTCCCCGACGACCCGTCGCATGTGATCTACGTCTGGCTCGATGCGCTCGCGAACTACATTACCGCGCTTGGCTACGGGTCTGACGATGAGTCGAAATTCGAAAAGTACTGGCCCGCGCAGCTGCATATCATTGGTAAAGAGATTTCGCGCTTCCACTGCGTGTACTGGCCCGCGTTTTTGCTGGCTGCGGGGCTGCCCTTGCCGAAAGCAGTGGTGGCGCATGGATGGCTCCTGTTCGAGC
Source organism: uncultured Acidobacteriaceae bacterium (assembly GCA_964244985.1). Classification (GTDB taxonomy): domain Bacteria; phylum Acidobacteriota; class Terriglobia; order Terriglobales; family Acidobacteriaceae; genus EB88. Next base: position 17,502 of record CAXTKZ010000034.1, on the reverse strand, counting down.
AATCGAAGATGTCGAAATCGCGCGGGAATATCGTGCGGGCGGAGACGATCCTTGAAGTGCTCGGGGCGGATGCGCTGCGATATTTTCTGTTGCGCGAGGTGGTCTTCGGGCAGGATGGGTCGTTCTCGTTCGATGCGCTGGTGCAGCGGTATAACGCGGATTTGGCAAATGGGTACGGCAATCTGGTGAGCCGGACGCTGGCGATGATCGGCAGATATTTCGAAGGGGTAATACCTGAGCCCGGGGAACCAGTTCCTAGACTTAAAATTGGTGAAGCTCAAATTGACATATCTGCTAAGGTTTTAGATTTCTTCAGTGCGGCGAACTCAGCTTTCCAGGAGCTTAATTTCTCCCGAGGTCTGGAATCCGCATGGTCCGCTATCCAATTCGTCGACCTACTATTGACGGTTAGTGCACCTTGGAAAGAACGGTCGAGTTTAGACGCGGCTGAACTTGCGAAATATCGTGCTGAGGTGTTGTACACCGCCGCGGAAGCCATCCGCATCATTACTGCCCCCGTTTACCCCATCATCCCCGAAGCCGCTGCGAAAGTCTGGCAACAGCTTGGGTTGGGCGACATAGAAAAAGCCGACCTCAAGCATCTGACCTGGGGAGGCCTTCAACCAGGCACCAAGCTGGGCACACTCGGCCCCGTTTTCCCCCGCGCCGACAAGGACGCCGCCGCACGCATGCAAGCTATGGAACAAAAGTCACCCACCACGCCCGACACCGTCGTCGCCCCGCTCGATCCGGCGACCCCCTCCGCCTCGTCCATCCTCCCGCTCACCGCGCCGGTTTCCCCGGCGAATGCCATGGCGGCCCCCATCGAAGCGCCGCTGCCCGTGGCCGCCTTCCAGCCCGGCCTGCAATCGTTCGAGGACGCCGCGCTTGCGGGCCAGATCATCGCGCCCGCGCCCATCCAAGTACAAACAGTCGACGTGCAGACGGTGAGCGTCCCCGACACGATCCCGCAGATCGCCATCGACGACTTCCTCAAAGTCGAGCTCCGGGTCGCGCAGATTGTCGTCGCCGAGCGCGTGCCCAAGGCCGACAAGCTGCTCCGACTGGAGGTCGACCTCGGGTACGAGCGCCGCCAAATCCTCGCCGGCATTGCCGAAACCTACACGCCCGAGTCGCTGATCGGCCGCAAGGTGGTCATCGTTGCCAACCTCGCGCCCCGCAAGCTGCGCGGGCTCGAGTCGAACGGTATGCTCCTTGCCGCCTCGCTCGGCGATGCGGGCAAGCCCTCGCTTGCGGGCTTCACGGACGCGGTCGAGCTGGGAGCGCGGCTTAAGTGAACTTTGTCGACTCGCACGCGCATCTCGATCACGAGCGCTACGCCGAAGACCGAGAAGCGATCCTGGCGCGCGCCTGGGAAGCTGGTGTCCGCGCCATCTTGTCCATCGGGATCGGCGACGGCCCTTCCACCATGGATCGCGCTCTCCAGCTCGCCCGCGAGGTAAACGGCAAGCCGCTCACACCTCGCATCTATTGCACCGCCGGTGTGCACCCGCAGGAAGCCGCGCAGTGGAACACGCTCGCCATGGCAAACCTAGACGCGCTGCTCGATGAGCCCGAGGTGGTGGGCTGCGGTGAGATCGGCCTCGATTTTTACCACGACGACAACCCGCCTATCGCCGTGCAAAAAGAAGTTTTCCTGGCCCAGATGGAGCTTGCGGCGGCGCACCGCAAACCCATCGTCATCCACTGCCGCCCCGGCGCTGTCTTCGGCCCCGGCGAGGACGCGTGGGACCAGACGCTCCTCCTGCTCGAAAAACACTGGGCACCGACGGGGCTCCCCGGCATCCTGCACTGTTTCTCCGGCGAGGACGCACATGCCCTGCGCGCCCTCAACATGGGCTTTTCCATCTCGTTCGCCGGGAATGTGACTTATCCCAACAACGGCGGGCTCCGCGCGGTGGCCCGCAGCGTCCCCGCCGGCCGTTTGCTGATCGAAACTGATTGCCCATTTCTGGCTCCCATGCCCGACCGCGGCAAGCGCAATGAGCCGGCGTGGGTTGCGCGCACAGCAGAGGTGGTAGCCCAGCTGCGCGGCACGACGCCGGACGAGCTCGGCGCGCTGACAAGCCGGAACTTTTTTCAGCTTTTCGGTCTCACCAACGCTTGACTCCGGGCCCAGGCCCGGGCTGCCCGCATAATAAGATTGGAAAGTTGGAGAATGCATGGCCGCTGAGAACTCTTTCGATATCGTGTCCAAGGTCGAGATCCAGGAAGTGAAAAACGCCATCGACCAGGCGACCAAGGAAGTGAACGCCCGCTTCGACCTGAAGGACACGAAGTCCACGATCAAGCTTGAGGGCGATGAAAAGTCGCTGGAGCTGCACTCCGCCGACAACTACAAACTGGAAGCCGTCACGCAGATCCTCGAGCAGAAGCTGATCAAGCGCGGCATCTCCATCAAATCGCTCGAATACGGCAAAATCGAGCCTGCCTCGGGCTCAAGCGTGCGGCAAAAGGTCACGCTCAAGCAGGGCGTCGCCATCGAGAAGGCAAAAGAGATCGTCAAGCTCATCAAGGACTCGAAGAAGAAGGTGCAGGCGACCATCCAGGGCGACACTGTCCGGATCACCGGCAAGGACCGCGATACTCTACAGGAGGCTATCGCGCTGTTGAAGGGTCACGACTTCGGGATCGACATGCAGTTCACCAACTACCGGTCGAACTGACTTTGCACGGAAATAAACGCGGGCAGGAGAATGAGTGGGCACAGCGGCAATAGCGACGGCCAAGGAGTTGTTCGAGCTCCTGCACGACGACCTCCAGGCTATTGAGCGGGAGTTCGGCCGCGACTCTGTTTCCCCCGTTGCCGCGATCACTGAGATCGCCGAGTACCTGCGCGAAAGCGGCGGCAAGCGCATTCGACCATCCCTGCTGCTGCTCACCTGCCGCGCGCTCGGCTATACCGGTGCTGCCATGCATCGGCTCGGCGCGGTGATTGAGATGGTGCACACTGCCACGCTCGTGCACGACGACATCATCGACGGCGCGGAGCTGCGCCGTGGGCGGCCCTCCCCCAACACCACCTGGGGCAATACACGGTGCGTGCTCGCGGGCGACTGGCTGTACATGCAGGCTTTCCGCATCGCGCTTGAAGAGCGCAACTTCCGGGTGCTGGAGCTGCTGATTGGCTTGACACAGGTCATGGTCGAGGGCGAGCTGCTGCAAACCGAGAAGCTGGGCCGGGCCGTGACGGAGCGGGAGTACTCCGAGCTGATTTACCGCAAAACCGCTTGCCTGTTCGAGGTTTCCATGCGGCTGGGCGCAGTCCTGGCCGGGGCCGGGGCAGAGATGGAAGCGCAGCTGGCCGAGTATGGCCACGAGCTCGGCCTCGCCTTCCAGGTAGTCGACGATGTGCTCGACCTGACCGCCGCCGCGTCCGTGCTGGGCAAGCCCGTCGCGAGCGATCTGCGCGAAGGCAAGGCCACCCTCGCCGTCGTGCACGCGCTTGAGCATTCAACCCCAGCCGAACAGGAGGCCATCCTGCAGGTGCTGGCCGACGGCGTATTTACCCAGGTGCGCTATGAGGATGTGCTGGGCACGCTTGATCGCTATGGATCGATCGAGTTTGCCATGAGCGTCGCCCAGCAGCATGCAGAGCGGGCCCGCCGCGCGCTCGACGAACTGCCGGAGTCGGAGTACAAACGTGCCTTGCTCTGGGTGCCGGACTTTGTCGTCAATCGCGACAGGTAGCGACCCGGAAGGCCTCCTGTAAATACTCCAGTTATCACTCGGAATTTCCTTGCGTTCTTCATGCCCCCTTCTTAATATCAGGTCTGGCTGAAAACTTGTTGTAACAGGAGTTTTCCATGACGCACTTTCCCGCAGTTTTGCTCGGTGTTGCGTTTGCAACGACCGCTTGGGGGCAGCAGTACCGCCAGACCAACCTGGTTACCAGCTCCACCGCCGCGGCTCCGGCCCCCATTGTCGACCCGAACCTTTCCGGAGCTTGGGGTCTGTCTGAGTCTTCCGCCGGCGCGTGGTGGGTCAGTGACAGCACGACCGGTCTTTCCACTCTTTACAACGGAGTCGGAGCAGTGGAGAGCCTGGTCGTCACGGTGCCTACGGCAAACCCGAGTGCCAGTAAAACCGGTACGCCCACTGGCATCGTTTTTAATGCCGTACCCACTGATTTCGTTCTTCCCGACGGCAAAGCCGCTAACTTCCTGTTCGTCACGCTGGACGGCACCCTCTCAGGCTGGAATGGTGCGGTTCCGAAGGAAACCGCCCAGATTGTCGCCGACAACAGCCAGACCTCTGTATATACCGGGTTGGCTATTGCCCCGGCCGTCGTCAATGGCGTCACGGGACGCTACCTGTACGCCGCGGACAGCAAGGGCGGGAAGATCGATGTCTTCGACTCCCATTTCAAGCACGCGAAACCGATTGAGGATGCGCTGGCGAAGCTTGCCGGGCCTCCTGGATTCTCGCCGTTCGGCATCCAGAACATTGGCGGCAACCTGTATGTCACGCTGGCACCCGCGGACGGCACAACCGGGCCCGGTCAGGGCGTGGTCGGGGCTGTTTCGCCGGAAGGCAAACTGCTCGGTATCCTCGAAACCGGACCTTTCCTAAATGCACCATGGGGTGTGACGGTGGCCCCCGGCAACTTCGGCCCATACAGCCACGACCTGCTGGTCGGCAACAACGGTGATGGAAAGATCAATGTCTTCAACCCGATCACGGGCCGCTGGATCGCAACGCTGGTGGATGCGAACAACAAGCCGATTGCGATTCCCGGTTTGTGGGCGTTGGACTTCGGCAACGATACCGCCGCAGGGGGCCCGGCCACGACGCTCTACTTTGCCGCGGACCTAAACGGTGCGGGCGGCTTGTTCGGCACCCTCACCCCTGTTCAAAATACAAATGGCAGCAATAACTAAGATTTCATGGAGAAAAAGGCCGCTCCCGGAAGCGGCCCTTTTCTTATGCAGGGTTTTCGAGGACAAACTCGTTGATCCGGCGATACTCGTCCTCACTCAGGCAGAAGTTCATTGCCGGTAGCGTGCCGTCTACCTGCGACGGCCCCCGCGCGCCCACAATCGCAGCCGTAATCGCCGGGTTGTGCAGCGTCCAGGCAATTGCAACCACGCCGGTTTGCACCCCGTGCTCCTGCCCGATCTCGCCCAACAGCGCAGCAATTTTTAAATTCCTGCCCAGCTTCGGCTCGTTGAAGTTCGGGCTTTTTTTGCGCCAGTCGTCCTCCGGCATCCCCGCGACACGCTCGGCGCTCATTTTGCCGGTAAGCAGGCCTGAAGTCATCGGTGAATAGTTGATCACCCCAATGCCGTTTTCCCGGCAGTACGGCAGGATTTCACTCTGAACATCCGGTCGGATCAGGGAGTACGGCGGCTGCAGGGACGTAATCGGCGCTATCTTGCGCACCCGCTCCATCTGCGCGACGGAAAAGTTGGACACACCCAGCCAGCGGATCTTGCCCTGTTCCTTCAGCCTGGCAAGTGCTTCCCAGCCTTCCTCGATCTCGTCTTCCGGGTTGGGCCAGTGCACCTGGTACAGATCGATGGCATCGCGCTTGAGCCGCCGCAGAGAGTTTTCGCATTCTTCCCGCACCGAGTCCGCTTTAAGGGACCGATAGATTTTGCGGTCGTCGAGGCTCCAACGCATTGAGCATTTGGTGAATACATAGGGCTTGTGCGCGCTCCCCGCGAGCGCACGCGCCACCACCTCTTCGGAGTGGCCCAGCCCATAAATGGCTGCCGTATCGATCCAGTTGATGCCGCCGTCAAGCGCCCGCTCGATAGCGCGGACGGAGTCGTCGTCCTCCTGCGCGCCCCAGCCGAACTCCCAATCGCCCCCGCCGATCGCCCATGCTCCGAAGCCGACCGGGGTGATGCGCATGTCGGAGTCGCCGAGCTGCCGCAATTCCAGTGCTGCTGTTGTTGTCGCCATGTTTACCTCAGATGCGGGGAGATCGCGAAGGCAAAAGGAAGGCAGCCGACGGCGCATGTTAACTGATTTTCTCGAAAGGAAACGCGCGCAAAAGCGTCCAGGGACCGCCCTCATAGCGCCACAACAGCAGGCGCACACCTTGTGCGTGCGATGGGCGGAACTGACCGGACAACCGTTCAAACAAAGCCCGCGCGATTTCGGGTTCCGCCTTGTTCTGGACCACGATGTGAGGGCGAAAGGGCTGCAGATCCTGCCGCGTGAGCCATGGCAGGAATGCCGCCCGCAGCTCCCCGTGTATCTCCGCGAGCTCCGGCGCGCGCAGCTTATACGCCGTGCCACGGCCTAAACGCATCAGGTCGTGCACCTCGACAGCGAACGGCCCAAACCGCCCCGCGATGAGCGCCAACGCCCCTTCCACCGCAGGCTGCTCCTCGCCCGGGAGCGCATGGAACAGCGAAATGTGCGCGGGTATACGGTTGAGCGTCGGCGGGTAATACCGCCGACGCTCTTCCTCAAACCGGGCCTGGCTTGCTTCATCCAGTGCAAGGGTGACGATCAGCGGGCGTACTTCGGTTTCCATTCGTAGCTGGGATGCCCCCGCTTTGATAGAATTATGGTTTGGAACGAGCATCGCTCGCCCAGTTTTTGTGTCACACGAAAGGGACCTACACAGTGTTGATGATTCGCCTGGCGCGCTTCGGCGCCCGCAAGAAGCCGTTTTACCGCGTTGTTGTGATTGAAAAGGACCGCGCCCGCAATGGTCGCTCGATTGAGTTGGTCGGTACCTACAATCCCCGCACCAACCCCGCCACCGTCGACTTCAAGCGCGAGCGCATTGATTACTGGGTGAGCAATGGCGCGCAGATGTCGGACCGGGTTGCCAAACTGATCAAGAACGCCCCCGCTGTCGCGCCCGCCGAAGCAGCTGCCTAGGCTGTTGGTCTCGCAAACACCTACCCCTGTCGCATTTTGCAGGCAAGCTGCTAGTATGGGCGCCAACCAAAGGCAGGCATTTCCCTGCGGACGGAGCAGCCTATGACTGTCGACGGGGGCAGCAACAGCCGAGACCCCATGGAAACGCTTGTTTTCGACATCGCGCGCGCACTGGTCGACCATCCAGAGCGAGTGGAAGTAGAAGCCCTGGCGCGGGATGAAGCCACTATCCTGCGGCTCCATGTTTCCGACTCCGACATTGGCAAGGTGATCGGTAAGCAGGGACGCACAGCGCATTCCCTGCGCACCATTCTGAGTGCCGTCAGCACCAAATACCACCATCGTTATATGCTAGACATTGTGGAAACTGCGCAGGGCCGCCCCGAAATGGAGCACGGACCCGCTGCCCACGAGTAAGCACTTGCCCGATCCCGCGCAACCCTGGCTTCGGGTGGCTCATATCGTTCGTCCGCAGGGGCATCGCGGCGAGGTATTGGCTGACCTGCTGACCGATTTTCCAGAGCGTTTTACGTTGCAGCCCAAAGTTCTGCTGCGCCCGCCTGGCGCGGATACACCCCAGCGCACGGCACAAATCGAACGCTGGCGCTTGCACGCGGGCCGAGTGGTGCTGAAACTCACTGGCTGCGACACCATGAACGATGCAGAAGCGCTGCGGAGTTATGAGCTGGTTATCCCCTGGTCGGAGCGCACGCCGCTTGCCGCCGATGAGGTGTACATCGCCGAACTCCTCGGCTGCACCCTTATCGATGGGGCGGCAAACGCGCCTGTGGGTACAGTGATCGACGTGGACCGCGAGTCGGGCGCAACTGCCCTCCTGGTTGTGGAAACGAAAAAGGGCGAGCTGCTGGTGCCCTTCGTGCAGGCCTACGATCCCCATTGGGATCTTGCCGAGCGCACCCTGCGCATGACCCTGCCCGAGGGTCTGCTCGACCTCGACCGTGCGGCTGAGGGTTGAGTGCGTTTCGACATTTTTACGATTTTCCCCAACTTCTTCGGCACGCCCACAGCCAAAAGCATCGACGGAACGGGCATTTTCGGCTCCGGCATGCTGCGGCGCGCGCTTGCTTCGGGGCTGGTGGAAGCGCATGTTCATGACTTGCGCGGCTTTGCCAAAGACAAGCACCGCACCGTGGACGACCGTCCTTTTGGCGGGGGTGAGGGCATGGTGCTGAAGCCGGAGCCGTTCGCCCATGGACTCGCCGCGCTTGGGGTTGCTCCAAAGTTGGAGCGCGACTCGAACCGTGAATCTGTGATTCTGCTGTCCGCGCAGGGCTCACGATTTACGCAGTCCGTCGCGCGCGAGTTGGCCGGGCTTGAACGCGTGCTGCTTCTATGCGGCCGCTACGAGGGCGTCGATGAGCGCGTGGCGGAACAAATGGCCGATCGCGAGCTTTCGATCGGCGATTATGTGCTTACCGGCGGTGAACTGGGCGCGGCAGTGATCGTCGATGCGGTCGCGCGGCTTATCCCCGGGGTGCTGGGCAATGCGGCTTCGCACGGGTTTGAAAGTTTCGGCGCGCACGATGCGACCCTCCAACACGCCCCAGCCGCAAGCCCCCGCGCAACGCACGGCGCGGGTGGCTTGCTCGATTATCCGCACTATACCCGCCCCGCGGAGTGGGCCGGCGCGCGCGTCCCGGATGTCCTGATGGACGGCGACCACGCCGCCCTGCGCCGCTGGCGGCGCGAGCGGGCACTTGAGAAGACCTGGCGCAACCGTCCGGATTTGCTTGCAGGAGCCGAGTTGAGTGCGGAGGACCGTACTTTTCTGGACCGGCTGCAATCCATGTGAGAAGAACCTGCGCTTGCTTCCAGGTGGGTTCAGGTCCCGAGTAAGATCAGGGATCACCCTGAATGACAGGGTCATCCTGAACGAAGTGAAGGACCTGCTTTTGCTCAAGATGCGCACAAAGCAGGTCCTTCGCCTACGGCTCAGGATGACCCCTCTTCGTTGCAGTGCTGACCATGGTTTCTATTAGCAAAGCCGCGGAACTTCCTCCCGCTTGCGACGACTCCTGGCCGAACAAAACATCTCTGAGACAAGCACCCGATTACGCTATACTAAGCTTTCGGTTCGCGCCCGGCGAGGCTTTCTACGCTCATGCCCATTCGCTGCAGCTGAAAATTAAGTTTAGGAACGAGCAAATGTCTATCCATCCCGTTATGCAGCGCCTTGCCGAAAAGCTGAAGCGCACCGATCTTCCTCCCTTCGCCACCGGCGATACCGTGCGCGTACAGGTGAAAATCAAGGAAGGCGACAAAGAGCGTTTGCAGGCGTTTGAGGGTCTAGTCATCGCCTATAAGCGCGGTCCGGAAGGCTCGTTTACCGTGCGCAAAATGAGCTTCGGCCAGGGTGTCGAGCGCATCTTCCCGTTCAATTCCAAAGTGGTCGACAAGGTTGAAAAGCTCCGTTCGGCCAAGATTCGCCGCTCCAAGCTGTTTTACCTGCGCGGCCTGCGCGGCAAGGCGGCCCGCTTGAAGGAAGTCGAGCGCTCCTAGTCTGCCTTTTGCTGAAAAGCGCCCTTTCCCGGGCGCTTTTCGCGTTTTCCACTCCCGAATTAAATCCAATGGCCGCCCTTCCCGCACACGAGCTTTCAAAAGCCGCCCCCAAGCAGCAAATGCTGCGCGCGCTGCCCTGCGACGATGCATTTGAGCGGGAAGCCCGCGCCCGTGGTGCGCAGCGGATCGCCGGAGTGGATGAGGTGGGTCGTGGCGCGCTGTTCGGCCCTGTTGTGGCTGCTGCCGTGGTGCTGCCGGACGATTGCCGGTGCTTCCCCATGTTGCAAGCCGCCGGTTTGCGCGACTCAAAACAGCTCGGAGAGGGAGACCGCGAGCGTCTTGCTTCTCTCGTGTATAGCCATGCATGCGGGATATCCATTGGGGAGATCGATGCCGCCACCATCGACCGCATCAACATTTACCAAGCGACGAAGCGTGCCATGCTCGCGGCGGTTGAGGCGCTTGCACCCGCACCCGATCATCTCCTGATCGATGCGCTCACGCTGCCCCATCCCTGCCCGCAGACCAGCATTGTTTATGGGGATGCGCGCTCGCTTTCGATCGCCGCGGCATCTGTTGTTGCAAAGGTGTACCGCGATCGTCGTATGCGCGAGCTTGACCGTACCTATCCCGCCTACGGGCTCGGTGAGCACAAGGGCTATGGAACGCCCGCGCATACACGGGCGCTTTTGCGCCAAGGGCCCACTCCCCTGCACCGGCACAGCTTTCGCCCGGTGCGTGAAGCCGCGCTGCCCTGGGATTGAAAAGGAGCTTCAACTTGCCGCTGCGCTTGATGTGCCTCACCACCCACCCCGATGATGAAGCCGGTGTCTTTGGGGGTGCTCTCTTGACGGCCGCCGCCCGTGGTGTCCAAACCGCGGTCGTCTGCATGACCGCGGGCGATGCAGGTTCGTACCGCGAGCCGGGGCAGTCCGATGAAGATTTAGCTGCGCTGCGTCGGACCGAGTTTGCCGACTGCTGCACTGCGCTCGATGTGAAAGAGTCCGAGCTGCTCGACCACCCCGACGGCAAGCTGTATCAGGAACCCTTTTTGCCCCTGGTGGGGTCGCTTGTCCGCGCCGTGCGGCGGTTCCGTCCGCACGTGGTGCTTACCTTCGGAGGCGAGGGCGGGGTCAATCTTCATCGTGACCATACCGCGATTTCGCTTGCCGCCACGGCGGCATTCCATTGGGCGGGCAAGTCGGGATTTTTCCCAGAGCTGGACCTCCCGCCCTGGGCACCGCAAAAGCTTTACTACGCTTCGACCCCGTTCATCACCTCCGCCGATGAGGAAGCAATCCGGGGTGGGACGCGCGTTCCACCTTCCCTGACGCTCGGGCTCAGTCAAACGCTCAAGCGCCGTAAACGGGAAGCTTTCAGCAAACACTCCTCGCAGAAGGGTGTACTGGAGCGGGTGGAAGCCCAGTTCGGCAATGTGATGGGGGAAGAAGCCTATCTACTGGTGGCCGCGCGCCATCCTTTTGCGGGTGAGCGCGACATTTGGGACGGAGTGGAGCCAGATTAACGCTTAACGCTGAACAAGCAGGGAGCCCGCAAGTGCGGGAGATTCGCTCAGGCCGCCGAAGCGGCGGTTCCGGGCGTTGTATGCTTCGAGCGCTTCCAGCAGGTGCAGCCCGCGGAAGTCCGGCCACAGCCGATCCGTCACAAAGATCTCGCTGTATGCAATCTGCCACAGGAGATAGTTGGAGATGCGCATCTCCCCCGAGGTGCGGATCAGCAGATCCGGATCGGGCATTTCGCGGGTATACAAGTGCCGCTCGATGTCTTTTTCCGTCAGCTGCTCGGGACGCAGCAGGCCTTGTTCGATCTCCCGAGCCAGGCCTTTCATGGCATCGACCATCTCCGCGCGCGCGCCGTAGTTCAGCGCCAGGGTGAGGGTTGTGCCTGTGTTCCCGGCCGTTTCTTCGGCTGCCCATTCCATGCGTTCGCGCACCTCGGGCGGCAGCTCGTGTGTACGCCCGATGTACTGAATACGCACATTGTTGTCATTCATGCGCTGGACGTTGCCGGTTAGGTAGCTCGACAGCAGCCGCATAAGAAACGACACTTCAAAGCGGGGGCGGCGAAGGTTGTTTTCCAGCGAAAACGCGTACAGCGTCAGCCACGGCAGGTTGATGCGCGATGCGGTTTCAACCACGTACTGCACGGATTCGGCACCCTGCTTGTGGCCCACAAAGCGTTTCATGGAGCGTTTGCCGGCCCAACGTCCGTTGCCGTCCATGATGATGGCGACGTGCTTGGGCAAGCGCGACGGGTCGAGCCGATGGTAAACGGCAGCTTCAGGCGCGGTAAGCTCGTGGATGCGGCTGGGCTGTTCGAGGGCCAACAGAAAACTCCAATTCAGACCGTAGCATAGCGCGAAAAGGGTCGCAAAGCGCGGCCTGGGCGCGCGCCGAAGCCTGCTTCAGGCGCGAAGAAGCCGCATCCGGCCTGAAGCAGCCTCGCGTGCCATGTCGCGTGCTTCCCGCAGCACCGTCTGCTGCTGAAGATCGCTCAGACGCGCGGCATGCGGCAACAGTTCACGCAGGAACGGATCCCCGAGCACCGTTGCGGTTGCTTCGTCGCGGCGGCTCGGCCCACCTTGCAGCAGGTCGGCTACGGATGCCTCAAGTGCCGCAGCCAAACGCGCAAGCGAGGACAACGTCGGCATGGCCTTGCCGTTCTCGATTTTAGAGATGTATGTGCGGGGCACTTCCATGCGGGCCGCGAGCTGCCGCTGGCTCAGGCCGCGCGCGTGACGAATCCCGCGCACCGCCTGGGCCACGTCGAGCTCCTGACGCAGGGCTGGCTGTGCGGGCGCGACCTCGACCGGAGCGGGCGCGGGCTCCTCTGCTTCGAGAGGTTTGCGGCATCGCCGGCAGTTGCCGTCCGAGGCGCGAAACTGAACAAGAAGGCAACGATCGCAGCGTAGAACCTCACGCGACTGAACGGAAGCTAAAGTTGTTGCCATAGATTGTCTACGGAGCGCCAGAGCGGGCGGGCCGGGGTGGGAAGCAAGCTTCCCTAAACCTCCCTTACCTTGCGCTCGGGTATCTGTGAAGTCAAGGCTTACTACATCCTTTGGGGGAGATTACATGACCTTAGTCACACCAGGCTGAGGAAAACTTGGACGGAAAGGTGCGGCATGGAAGTCGGCGTGCACTCGCTTTTCATAAGTGGTTCGTGCTTTTAGGGGATTGCCGGCACAACGGCTTCAACCTAAAGGTCAGCTCCCCAAAGTGCCTTGCAGGAGATTTCTTGCCTGCTGTGCCGACTTAGGGCAGCTGTCGGAGCCGGTATGCTGAACCGATGAGCCCTGCGATCGCCGAGCGCAAACGCTCTCGCAGCCGCAAAAAACAAAAGCGGCCTCCCTTTAGCTTTCTATGGCCGCTTCCCCTGTTTTGTATCTTTACGCCGCTTGCCGTGCGTGCCGCGAGCTTGCTTGCCTTATCGGGGCCCAGCGCGTTGCGTTTGCTGTTTCCATGGATGGCGATCGTACCCGCCGGTGTTCCGGCAGCCATTGCGATGTGGGCGCAATTCCCTGTGTATGGGGCGCTCGTGTCGTGCTTTGCTTTCCGGCACAGAACCGGCGTGGGTCTGCTTGCCATGCTGCTGCTGCACGTCCTCGCGGCAGCTGCCGCTTTTACGCTCCCGCGCTAAACTTCAGCCGCACGCAGCTCTTCAACAATCACCCGCGCGGCTTCCCTTGCTTCGTCGTAGCGGTCGGGCGGAAATGAAATCGCTCCCACGCGCGCGTGGCCGCCGCCGCCGTACCGTTCGCAAATGGCTGCCAGATTTACGAGTTGATCTCCCTTCGCTTTGGTCCAGGGATTGGTGCCGACCGCGACCTTGGTGCGAAAGCTCGAACGCGAAAGCCCAACGGAGTAAGTCGCTTCGGGGCACAGATAGTAGGGGATGAACTTGTTGTAGCCTTCGATCCCATAGTCGGCGATGTCGAAGTAAATCGTGCCCTGCTTTGCCCGCGCCCGCTCGCGCAGGATTTCGATGGCGGCGCGGTGGCGTTCGAGCAGCGGCGGCAAAAGCTCCGCAACGAAAGGCTGCGCGAGCACTTCTTCAAGCGACATGGCCGTGAGCAGGGGGATAAGCCGCGGCACGAAGCTGTCATCGGTTGAGGACTCGATGGCAAGCGTCAAACGCATTGCGGGCTCGCGCATTTCAACCGCCGCCGTCGCGCTTTCATAAAGAGCGCCGTCCACGATATTGGCCCAATGGATAAGGTTGTCCACGCCCGAGCGGTCGAACCCGAAGCGGGCGGTTGCCGTATCGGCGATGAGTGAGGTGCAGGAAACGTAGTTGGGATCGTAAAAGCGGCGGTCGCGGTAGTTGCTTTCGGGGTCCTGGAGACCGCGCTCATAGGCGGCGTGGTCTTCCCCTGAAAGAAAGGCGCTGAGGTGATGGTCGAACCACCAGGTGATCCGCGGCGACGGGGAGTACTTGAAGTCGACAATGGCGTTTTCGTCGCCGGTGAAGGCCGCGTCATCGAACAAGGCACCGGCCCGGTGCATCAGGCCGTGGTATTCATAAGTGGCGGCAGGGTCGATGCACTCCAGATGAAAGCGCGTAAACAAGGCGGCGGAGCAGGCTCCGTCGAAGCATTTGTCGTGGTAAAAAACGCGAACGGGCAATGGGAACGCCTCCTTTGCTGCAACTTGCTGCCGCTATAGTACGAATCTACTAGAGTGGCGAGCCGCTTCCGCAATGTCAAGGGGTGTTTCTCAAAAGGGGTTGCATGAACGATCCACAGGTATTCTCCTCAAAACCGCACACCCGTGCGCATGCATTGTTTTGGGGAGCGAACGGGCTGCGTGCGGGCTGGGCCTGCTTTCTTTTTCTGCTGCTTTTTTTCCTGTTCGGACAGACAGTCAGCGTCATTTTGCGCAAGCTGCTGCATGGACACCCTCGCCCTTCCGTTCTTACTCCCGGCTTTGCGTTTTCACTGGAGGCTGCGGAGGTCGCGGCAGTTCTTTTGATCACATTTGTAATGGCGCGGGCTGAGCGCCGCCCTTTGGGAAGCTTTGGACTCAGCGACCGCACCTTTCTTCCGCGTCTCGGAACCGGTTTTATCGCCGGCTTTGCCGCGATCTCCGCCCTGGTCGGGCTGCTTTGGAGCTTGCATCTCGCAGCTTTGAGTGCACCTACGCTCTCCACATCGGCTGCCTTGCACTACGGCTTGATCTGGGGTGCTGTGTTTCTGCTTACAGGTGTTTTCGAGGAGATGCTTCTTCGCGGTTACCTTCTGTTCACGCTGGGGCGCGGCATCGGTTTTTGGTGGAGCGCCCTGCTGCTTTCAGCGGTGTTCGGGCTGATCCATGGAACCAATCCCGGTGAAACGCCAGTGGGCCTGTTCTCGGCTGCTGCCGTCGGGCTCTTTTTTTGCCTCAGCATCTTCTACACCGGATCGCTCTGGTGGGCGATTGGATTTCATGCGGCGTGGGACTGGGGAGAGACTTTCTTTTGGGGCACCTCCGACAGCGGCATGGCGGCGCAAGGCCACCTGATGAATGAGCATCCGGCCGGCGCGCTCCTATGGAGCGGCGGCGCTACCGGGCCGGAGGGTAGCTTGTTGGTGTTTCCGGTACTGCTTGTCTGCGCGCTTGGGGTGTTTTGGTGGTGGGGGATGAGAAAATCACCACGGCATGCCCAAAGTTAGATCCCGCCGATGGTTGCGCCGTGCCGGCATTGCCGCGGGCGTGTGCGCCCTTGCTCTCGCGCTGCTTGCCTGCGCGGCGGTGCTGCTGCTGCGGCATCGCATGGCGGCCACGGAGGCGCCGCTTGACGGCACGCTGCGGGCTGGGGGGTTGGGCGCACCGGTAACTGTCCGGCGCGATGGGCACGGGGTACCGCATATCGAGGCGGCCTCACTCGACGACCTCCTGTTCGCACAGGGCTGGGTGACGGCGAGCGACCGGCTGTGGCAAATGGACATGGCGCGCCGCCTGCCCGCGGGCGAAGCGGCGGAGGTGCTGGGCAGCGCCGCCCTGGAGCACGACCGGCTGGAGCGCACCCTCGGCGTGCGCGATGCGGCCGCGCGCATGGTCGGGAGCCTGCCGCCGGAGCAGCTGAAGCAGCTCAACGCGTATGCGCGTGGGGTGAATGCATTCCTCGCGCGCGGCAGCCTCCCGGCGGAGTTCACGCTGCTGGCGTATAAACCCGCGCCATGGCGGCCCGTGGACTCGGTGCTGGTGGCGCTCTCAATGGCCGAGCTGCTGGACCAGCGCTGGCAAACCAAGCTGAAGCACGAACAGGTGGAGGCGCGGCTGCGGGCGCGCGGCGACGGCGACCTGCTCGCCGACCTGTACCCGGTCGGCTCCTGGCGAGACCACCCTCCCGTGCCGAGCGGGCCTGCGATCGGCGACCCGCAGGATGTGCCGCAAATTCCCTTGGACTCGACACAGACGCGCGCCTGGCCCGCGCCTGCGCTGTGGGCGCTTAGCGGCCTGGGCAACGACACAGCCCGGCCCGGCTCCAACAATTGGGCCGTGAGCGGCGCGCACACCGCGAGCGGCAAGCCCCTGCTCGCGAACGACATGCACCTGGGCCATGCCATTCCCGACCTTTGGTATGAAGCCGAGCTGCGCGCCGGGGCTTTCCATGCCGCAGGCATCACCGTGCCGGGGCTGCCGTTTATCGCCGCCGGGCACAACGACCACATCGCCTGGGGCTTTACGGCACTGGGCGGCGATGTGCAGGACATTTACGTTGAGCAAACCAACGTCTTCGGGCAGTACCGGATCGCTTCCCCCAGCGGCGACCCTGTGCGTTTCGAGCCGATGCAGCATGAGGGGGAGCGCATCCGGGTGCGCGGCGGCGCGGATGTAGATCTCGATGTGGAGCGCACCGCGCATGGACCGGTCATTACGCCGATCGTGCCCGGCGAGCGCCGCACCCTCACCCTGCACTGGAACATCCAGGACGACGCGGCGCATGGGCTCCCTTTGTATGCGCTCGACACCGCCGCGGACTGGCCGAGCTTTCGCGCGGCGCTCGCGACCTGGTGGGCTCCCACGCTGAACGTGGTGTACGCGGACGATGCGGGCCACATCGGCTACCAGGCCGCCGGGCTTATCCCCCTGCGGGCGGGCGGCTTGCAGGGGGTGCCGATTGTGCACCAGCTCGCGCCCGAGATGAAAACCGCTGTAGGTGAGTGGACCGGGTACATCCCCTTCGACGCGCTGCCGTCGGCGCTCGACCCCGAGGGCGGCGTGGTGGCGACCGCGAACAGCCGGGTGTCGCCGGACAACTACCCTTACCAGCTCACGCTCGACTGGGCCTCGCCCTACCGCAATGAGCGCATTTGGCGGACGCTGGCCGGCAAGCGCGGCTTAACCCCAAAGGACATGCTCACGCTGCAAACCGATGTGTATTCGGAGGCGGACCAGGAGTTCGCCCAGCATCTGGCGTACGCGGTGGACCATGCTCAAAACCCGAGCGCCCGCGCGCGGGAAGCAGCCGACCTGCTGCGGTCGTGGGATGGGATGCTCGGGGTCGACTCCGCCCCCGCGGCCATTGTTACCACGACGGAGCAGCGGTTCTGGCCGGCGGTGCTCGGTCCGAAAATCGGTGATGGGGCGGCTCTGTACGATTGGGCAGAAAGCGCTTATGCGCGCGAGCAGATGGTGGCCGGAGCACCCGCGCGCTGGCTGCCGCCCGGTGCCCATAGTTGGAACGACCTCCTGGCCGGCCTGTTGGACGCGTCGCTTGAAAACGCCCCGAAACAGTTGCGCGACTGGCGCTATGGCGCGGTGCACACCCTCGCTATGGACCACCCTTTGTGGCGTTTGTTGCCCGGCATGCACACGGGCATCGGCCCCGTGCCGCAGTCCGGCAGCCCAACCACCGTGAAGCAGGTATCAGGCGAGTTGGGGCCTTCGCAGCGATTTATCGCCGATCTCGCCGATTGGGACCGCTCGACAGAAAACATTGTGATGGGTGAGTCGGGCGACCCGCGAAGCCCCTACTACCGCGATCAGTGGTCGAGCTGGTACGGGGGCTCGACCTTTGCGCTGCCGTTCAGCCCCGGAGCGGTACAGGCAGCGGCCCAGCACACGCTGCAACTGCTGCCATGAACCGACGCGCGGGAGTTGTCGCGTCGGTCGCCGC
>CAXTKZ010000033.1:0-28298 GCA_964244985.1 uncultured Acidobacteriaceae bacterium | reverse complement strand
AGCCGCGCCGTCTTGCCCACGTACTTGCCCGTGTTGATGTCGATCGCCACCAACGCTTCGGTCTGATTGATCACGATCGATCCGCCGGACTTGAGCCACACTTTCGACTTAAGCGCCTTCGTTATCTCTTCCTGAATCCCGAAGTGCTCAAACAGCGGCGTTTCCTTGGTGTACAGCTTGACGCGCCGCACCAGCGCCGGTTGGAACCGGTTGAGGAAGCGCACGATCCGCTCATACTCCTGCTCGGTGTCCACCCAAATCGTCGAAAAGTTGCTCGACACCTGGTCGCGCAGAATGCGCTCGACCAGATTCAGATCGTGGTAGATCAACGCCGGTGCTTTCGCGGTGTCGGCGCGCTGCTTAATCTCCGTCCACAGATTGATCAGGAAGCGGAGATCGGCCCGGAGCTCTTCTTCGCTCGCGCCATCGGCTGCGGTGCGGACGATGAAGCCGCCCGAAAAGTCGCCTTTTTCATGGATCAGAACGCGCTTGAGCCTCTGCCGTTCTTCGTCCGATGAAATTTTGCGCGACACGCCGACATGGTTCACCGTCGGCATGAAAACCAGGAACCGCCCGGGCAGCGCAATATGCGAGGTAATGCGTGCGCCTTTTTTGGCGATCGGCTCTTTCGCGATCTGCACCAGGATTTCCTGCCCTTGCTTCAGCAGGTCGGAAATGATGGGCAGGTCCTGCGTTTGCGCCGACTGCCGCCCCCGGCCGCCGCCCACGCGCTGGCCACGCCGATTGCCGCCCCGGCCGCTCCGGCGCAGGCGGTCATCGGCTCCACGCTCGCGTCGCTGCGGCTCCGCGCCGCCGGCCGCCCCCACGGGCTCGTCCTCATCCACCTCTTCCATGGCGAATGGGCCAGGCTCTTCGTCCTCATCCTCGTCGAAATGCGGTTGGGGGGCTGTACTCGCCACGGCGGGAGCAAAGCTCTCGACCCTGGACTCGGCAACTTTTACCGTCGGAACCGCGGGCTCACTTTCCCCGTCCAGCGTTTCTTCTTCCAGGTCTTCCAGGTCGCCGTCTTCGGCGTGGGCATCCAGTGGGTCGAAGTCGTATTCATCCTCGTCAATCGTCTCTTCTTCCAGAAGGCCCGAGCCGGGCGCGAAACCGTGCAGCTGGTCGACCAGGTCGATGAACTTGTCGTCCGCTGCCGGCGTACCCGCGGTTTCCAGTGTGTGCTCCAGGGGATCGCGCTCCGCGTCGGCGTCCTCGTTCCGTACAGGCTCCTCGTCGATCAAGGGCGGCACCTCGCCTGCGCCGATCGCGGGCGCGTGCACGGTTTCTGTGCCTTCCGACCCGGCATCGAGGGTTGTGCGCCCTCCTTCCTCATGCTTGGCAGCCCCTGTTTCCTCATGCGCCGGTTGCTCCGGAGTGGTCTGCTTTTCGCCCAAACCGAACAGCTGGGAAAGCCGCAGCTCCTGGGTTGCAGGGGGCGACGGGCGGGCTGCGGACTCACCTTCTTGCGGCTCGTACTCGTTTTCCGGTTCGGCGATCTCCGCTTCCGCAACGGCGCGTTCGCCCTGATTTTCCTCGTTCAGGGATTCCGTGTGAGTGACCGCGCGCTCTGCATGCTCTACGCCGGGCAGGCTTTCAGCGACGGTCTCAGGGGGCGCATCGGCTGCTGCTTCGGCAACCAGTGCCTCCACTTCAGTCTGTTTCGCCTCAGCTTCCGGGACCTCCTCAATGCTTTCCGCAGCCGGACTGGGAACGAGTTCTTCCTCGATCTTCGGCTGTCCGACCGTTTGCTGCGCCGCCTGCTTGCTGTAGCGCGAAAGCGACTCACCCGGCAGCATGCCGCCGCCGTCCCAGCCCGCCGTGCTTACCTCAACCAGCGTGGATGGCTTGGGGGCAACATAGTTGACCGGTTTCGCCGGGGGCTTTGCCGAGGCGACAGGAGCGGCGGGAACGCCGCCGTATTTCGACAATGATTCGCCGGGCAGGGTGGTCGCGCCGACAGTGGAAGGAGGACGCACCTCCCCGCGAGTTTCCCGATGCCGTTCAGGGCGCGCGGCGACAGCCAAGAGCGTCACTGTTTCGGGCTCGTCCTGCTCCGCGACGGTCAAGGGCGCGGCCAAGCCACCGGGAGCTCCATGCTCCGGCAAATCGAACGGCGCGGTCGCCGGCTGCGATGGCTCGTCCTCCATGGCTTGGGGCAGCACAGTCCCAGGCGCATCCGTGGCTGTTGGAGCAGTTCCCAGAACACCGGCGCGCACGCCCCCGCGGCGTCGTCCGCGACGCCCACGCCAGCGCCGCGTGCCTTCCGGCGTTTCCGCGTCGCCTTTTTCTTCGCGATCTTCTTCTGTCGGCTGCGCAACGCTCAAGGCGGAGGTTGCCGCGGCACGCTCTTCCACGGCTTCCACCGGAGCCTGTTCTCCGCCGGTGCGTTCTTTGCCCCGTTCTCCGCGGCCCCGTCCCCGACGGCCTTCGCGGCGGCCCGGCCTCTCTTCAGCGACAGTTTCTTCTACCGGCGCTTCGGCTGCGGGCCGCCGTCCACCGGCGCTTGAAGTCTCGTATTCGTCGGAGTCTTCGCTGTCTTCCAGAAAATCCGTGACATACAAAAACGCGTCCCGCTCCAGCCCGACATCGACGAAAGAGCTCTGCATGCCGGGCAATACCCGGGTAACGCGGCCTTTATAAACAGACCCGGCCAGGGTGTACTCATTTTCGCGCTCGTAGTAAATTTCCGCGAGCTGGTCGTCCTCTATGATCGCCAGCCGTGTTTCATGCGGCGTGGTGGAAATACATATCTCTTTTGCCATGTGGCCTCATTGTGGCGAGGCGGTGCGGTTTTTTGAGCCCGAAAATGGGCAGGGCGGGGCGAGCGAGTTTGGAGCGACGAAGCTGCTCAGCAAAGATGGGGGAACAACACAGCGCATCCGGTTTCCCGGTTCCGCTGTGAGCATCCGTTGCGAAGGACTTGGTTCCAAAGGGGGCGTGAGACGATGGTGACCGCTGCAACCTGCAAGGGTGCGGTTGGGGCCGTTTCCCATCCTCATGCGCTCATTCCTGAAATCCTGCCCGGCTGGGATCGGAAAACGTCCGCCTGCCGGTTCGTGTTGCTGCTGATAGCTGTCCGCGCTGCACACAGGCAGTGCGGGTGCATGATCGCGGGCCGCCTCGGGACGGAAACCGCTGTTGAAACCCCTCCCGCTTCATGTCAATTCACAAAGCGGTTCATGCGCACATTCATCACCATGCCGAGAGCCATGAATGTGAATAAAACTGACGATCCCCCGTAGCTCATCAACGGCAGCGGGATGCCGGTAACCGGCATAAAACCGACGACCATTCCCACGTTGACGGCAATCTGAAAGATCAATACCCCGACCACACCCATGACCAGCAAGGTTCCGGCAGGGTCGGCGGCGGTTTGAGCGTTTTGAATCAAACGCATCAATATGAGGAAGTATAGCAGCAGCACCGCGACCGCACCCACAAATCCGTGCTCCTCGCTAAAGGCCGCAAAGATGAAATCCGTGTAGGGAATCGGCAGGAAGTCGCCCTGCGTTTGCGTGCCCTTTGCCACACCGCGGCCGAGAATGCCGCCGTCGCCGACCGCGATCAGCGACTGCCGGATCTGGTAGCCGGAGCCGCGCGGGTCGTTATCCGGATCCATGAAAGAGGTCAAACGAGCTTTCTGGTAGGGCTTCAGCACCTTACCGCTCGACCACACGCCGCCGACAAGAACCAACGCAGCCAGCCCAAGCACGGCCGCTTTACGCCAGGGAATGCCGCCCAAAAACAAACCGATGAGCAGAATCGGTGAGTAGGTCAGGGCCGTGCCGAGATCCGGCTGCTTCAGCACAAGCAGCATGGGTACGGCGATCAATGCGATTCCCTTGAAGATGTCGCCCCAGGTCATTTTCTTGCCGACCATGGGGGCGAAGTACCGCGAGATGGCCACAATGAGGATGATCTTGACCCACTCCGAAGGCTGAAAATGAATGCCGCCCGGGAACTTGATCCAGCGCCGGGCACCCAGCACTTTCGTCCCCACGAGGGGCACGGCGATCAACGCTCCCAGGAAGATCCCATACATCCAGGGTGCGGCGTTCAAGATCGCGTGGTAGTCGATGCGGCTGATGAGGAACATCGCGATCAGCCCGCCTAAAAGCCAGACAACCTGGGATTTTTCAAAGCCCACGAACTTGGTGTGCAATGTGGCTGAGTAAATTTCCATTACCGACAGAACGGACAAAACCAGCACAAAGCCGAGCAGGGTCCAGTCGAAGTCGCGAAAGGAGAACAAACGACCTTTCATCGCGCCGCGCTTTCTGCGTGATAACCGGCCAAGGAACCGGCCGAGACTGGCTTCGGTGGCCCGGGCATGGGCTCAAGCGCCGCGGTGGGTGACTTCGGCGGCGCTTCCGGTGTCGGCGCGGCAGCCACATTGACCGGTGCCTGCAAGTTGTGCTCCAGCCGCCGTTGCTTGTCCACAAACGTTTCAATCACCTGCGCCGCTAGGTGGGCAGACCCCGCGCCCCACCCGCCGTGCTCCCACAGCACCGCGACCACGATGTCCGGATTGCGGCGCGGCGCAACACCGACAAACCAGGCGTTGGCGCGGCCATACTTATCCTTCGACACACTTTTCGCGCCGAAGGAGTGATTCAGCACCTGCGCTGTACCGGTTTTCCCCGCGAAGTCGATTCCCTCCAAGTGCGAGGCAAAGGCTGTTCCGCCGGTCGTGGTGGTCGCCGCCATGCCGTCCGTGACGATCTGCCAAACTGCGGGGTCCAGCTGGACATCTGTCTTGCCCGACCCCGGAAAACTTTCAAGCATCGCCTGCTCATACTGCGCCGGGAGCTCCGTCGGAAATACCAGGTGAGGCCGCTGGAACGCTCCGCCGGAGGCAATGCCGCCGATCGCGCGAGCCAGCTGGATCGGCGTCAGCGCCACCGCGCCCTGCCCGATTCCCACCGAGATGGTTTCGCCTGCGTACCACTTCTCGTGGTAGTTACGCATCTTCCATTCCTCGCTCGGCATGATGCCGGAAGCCTCGTTCGGCAGGTCGATGCCAGTCTTTTTGCCGATGCCCATCCGGTGCGCCCAGTCGGCGATCTTTTCGATGCCAAGCCGCTGCGCCAGCGTGTAGTAGTAGGTGTCGCACGAGACGGGAATCGCGTTATGGATATCCACGTTGCCGTGATGCGCGTCGCAGGCAAAGAAGTGTCCGTAAAAGCTCGCGCCGCCCTGGCAGTTCACCTTGAGCGTTTGCGCGATGTTTTCTTCCAACCCGGCAACCGACATGATGAGCTTAAAGGTTGACCCCGGCGCAAGCTGCGCCTGGATGGCCTTGTTCAACAGCGGGTGGTCCGGGTCGTCGATGAGCTTGTTCCAGTCGTCGCGCCCGATCTTCACCGCGAACCGGTTTGGGTCGAACACCGGCCGCGATACCATCGCCAGCACCTCGCCCGTGTGCGGGTCCATGGCGATCAATGCGCCGTTGCGGTTGCCCATCGCGTTTTCCGCCGCGCGTTGGATGTCGAGGTCGATCGTCAGCTTCAAATCTTTACCGGGCACAGCGGGCTCATTGCCCAGCACGCCCACCTCGCGTCCGTGCGAATCCACGAAAACATCATGCGACCCATCGGTCCCGCGCAGCAGCTGATCGTAGGTTTCTTCCACGCCCGAGCGCCCCACCACATCGCCCGGCTCGTAGTAGGCATACTGCGCCTGCTGCAGCATGTCCTCGCTCACCTCGCCTACATAGCCGATCAAGTGCGCGGCAAAGCCGTCGCGCGGGTACAAACGGCGCTGTTCGTTGATCAACTCCAGCTCCGGCAGCTGTTCCCGGTGTGCCTCGATAAACTCCTGCTCGTCCGGAGTGATGTCCTGTTTGAGCGGAATGGGCTTGTACTTCGACGTGATCCCGTATTTTTTGATCGCGGCTTCTATCTGGTCGACGGGCATGTGCAGCCCGCGCGCGATCTGCGGCAGGTCGGCCTGGAGGTCGCGGCCCTGTTCATGCACAAGAAAGCACGAAACGGATGGGTAGTTGTCGACGATCAATCGGCCTTCCCGATCGAGCAAACGGCCCCGCGACGCCAGAATCGGCACCTTACGCACCCGGTTGGCTTCGGCCAGGGCGCGGTAGTTGTTTTTACCGACCACCTGCAGCCGCCACAATCCGGCCACCAGCACCAGCAGGATGCTGAAGATCACGTACTGTACGGCCGTCAGTTTGGCGCCGGGTATTTCCTGTTCAGGGGTCAGCATGTCCGGTTCAGTTGTATGTGTTTAAAGATAGCCGGTTCACGCGGCGGAGTCAGTGAGACGGTACCTGTAGGGTTACGTCGGTACTCAAGCATTGTCCATTCACACGGCAACCGAAAAGCAAAGCCGACACTGCGTTCCACCATGCAATCCAACCCCACGCGTGCCCAGAAGAGCCATCTGGAAACATTAAAGAGACTCATTGCCGCGGGCCCGATCGAGCAAAGCGAATAAGAACGGGGCCAGCAGCGCGTTCACCGCTGCCCGGATCAGCTCATGCCCCGTGCTCCAACCGAGCGGTTGTGCCAGCAAACGATCGACCACCAGCCAGTACAGCCCGCTGTGCAGGAAGCACAAGGCAAATGTGAACAGGAAGCGCGCAAACGGGTTTTCTGTATCGATGCGGTGGCCGAGCAAGCCCGCGATATAGCCCACAACCGTCTTGCTGATGCCGAAAACACCCAGCGGCTCGTGCGTCAGGGCGTCCTGCAGAATGCCGATGACCGCGCCCGAGCAAAGCCCAGTGATGGGGCTGCGCTTGGCAATCGCGAAATAAATCACCAGCAAAAGCGGCAAATCGAGAATGCCCGCGGGGGCAAAGTGCACGGGCAGGAACGAGTCGATCCAAATCGCCAAGATCGGTGCCAGCAGAACCAGCCAGAATGGGAGGGTAGGCGCTTCGGTTTCACGCCGGGCTGCAGCGAGCAAAGCCATACGCTAGCGCTGCTCCTTAGGTGCGGGAGGGGGGGCCGTAGGCTGCACGGCAGGCTGGGGCGGACGGCTGCCGTCATCGGGTACCAACACCGGCCCGGTATGTTTTTGCGGCGCGGCTGTGCCCGGATTTGCGACGGGCGGCTTGCGCGCGGGCAGCGGGCCATCATCGACCACCTGGGTCGGAACGCCTCCCTCCTGCGGCGGGGTGGATTTATTTGTTGCGGGCGGGGTCGGCTTCCGCGCTGTTGTTGAAGCAGCCGATTCGGCACCGGGCACAACCCCGGCAGGGCGGGATGCTTTTCCTGCGCCCGGAGTGCCCGCTTGGGCTGTGGGAGCAGCCGGACGGAGAACTTTCCCAAGAGCTGCCGGGCTCGGGCCGTTCCCTGCTGTGGGGTGAGCCGGAACCGACCCCGCCCGTGTTGCCGTTGTTGCTGGGGGTGCATCGGACGATGCAGAATCCGGCATCTTCGCGTGAGGCCGGGCCGCCACGGCCGCATCGTGCGCGGCGCGGAAAGCCTGTGAAACCGATGGGCTCGGCGGGGCAATCGCGCCCGGCGTTTGCACGCGGCGCTCTGTATCCGGTGTACCCTCGGCCAGCGGAGCTGTTCGCTCACCGGGCGTCAGGTCAGCAGCCTTGGGCGCTGTGTTCGGGGAATACTGATCCACATGCAGCGCCGACGGCGGATGCAGCGGCGCGGCAGCCGAGTCGGCCGTTGCGGGCGAGGTTCCCGGCGCAGAGTCCGGCGCGTCGGGATTTTCAACGTTCGAGGCGCTCGGCAGACGGGCAGCCAGGATGTCCGAAGCCCGCTGCGCCTCCAAAGCCGCTTCCGCTGCTTCGGCTGCCTTTTGCGCGGCAGCTGCCTTGATCGCCGCGGCTGCTCCCTCGCTGCGGGCCAGGTCGCGGCGCACGCGCTCCGACGGTATCGGGGCGGTATCGGTCACCACTAAAACTTCTTCCAGGCGGCCCAGGTTGGCGGCGGGCTTAAGCCGGACGTCCACCAGGGGCTGATTGTCGGGGTCGGGCACAATCTTGTCGACCACGCCCACGGGCAGCCCGCGCGGGTACACCTGATCGCCGCCGGAGGTCAACACCAGTTGGCCGGGCTTGATCCGGTCATCCGGCATCAGGTTGACAATCTGCGGATGGCCGACATTGTCGCCGCGCAGGATCCCGCGCGCGCGCGTTTCCTCAAGCAGTACCCCGGCCACGCTGGTCGGGTCGGAGATCAACAGCACCTGGGCCGCATGCGGGGTTACATCATGAATTCGTCCCACGATGCCATCTGTCGTGATGACCGGCATGCCTGGGGCGATCCCGTCGTCTGCGCCCTTGTCCAAATTGAGCATGCGTTCGCGGTCTGATCCGCTCCCGCCGACAACCTGCGCCGGCACCGTTTGCCCCACGTAGTGCTGCCGAAAAGCAAGCAGCTCCTGCAGGCGCTGCCCTTGCCGCGCGTCCTCGGCCAGGGCTGCCTCTTCCAGCTGCAGCTGTTGATTTTCGGAGATGAGCCGCTCGTTTTCTTCTTTTACACCGACCAATGCGACGTAGCTCGACCAGAGATTCCGAAAGCCGAGTCCCCCTTGGTGCAGGGCGGCTGATGGCGGTGTGACCACTGTTTGCACGCCACGCTCAAGTACGTGCACCCCTTCCCCGCTTGCCGCGGCAACACCAGACAGGCGGGGCCGCACCTGTGCCGCAAGCAGAACTACCTGGAGCGTAAGCACCAGCGCCAGCGCTAAAACATTTTTGTAACGCCCGAAAAATGTTTCCATGGGGGATGGTCTAGTCGATTTTGATTTTACGCAGCAAGTTGAAGTCGGACAGCATCTTTCCCGTACCCAGAACCACCGATGCCAGCGGGTCGTCGGCAACGGAAACAGGCAGGCCGGTTTCTTCACGGATGCGTTTATCGAAATTTTTAATCAATGCCCCGCCGCCCGTCAGCACAATACCCCGGTCGGAGATGTCCGCCGAAAGCTCGGGCGGAGTGCGTTCCAGCGCTACACGGATAGCATTCATGATGGTCGAGATCGATTCGGCCATGGCTTCCCGGATCTCTGAATCTTCAATCTGGATCGTCTTCGGCACGCCCTCGATCAGATTGCGCCCCTTAACCTCCATCACAAGCGGCTTGTCGAGCTGGTACGCCGAGCCGATCTCAATCTTGATCTGCTCCGCCGTACGCTCCCCGATCAGCAAGTTGTACTTGCGCTTCAGATAGTTCATGATCTGCTCGTCCATCTGGTTGCCCGCCATGCGGACCGAGCGTGAATACACAATGCCGGACAGCGAGATGATCGCGATATCGGTGGTGCCGCCGCCGATGTCGACAACCATGTTGCCCTGCGGTTCTGTAACGGGCAACCCCGCGCCGATTGCCGCGACCATGGCCTGTTCGACCAGGAAAACCTCGCTCGCCTTGGCCCGGTAGGCCGAATCCTCAACCGCGCGCTTTTCCACCTGCGTTATCTCGGAAGGCACGCCGATAACGATGCGCGGGTGCACCATCATCTTGCGGTTGTGCGCCTTTTGGATAAAGTAATTCAACATCTTTTCGGTGATTTTGAAGTCGGCGATCACGCCGTCCTTCATGGGCCGAATGGCAACGATGTTGCCCGGGGTGCGCCCCAGCATCTCTTTCGCCTCCGTGCCGACCGCCTCCACCCCGCCCGTGTTCTTGTTGATGGCGACAATGGAAGGCTCATTAACGACGATGCCTTTGCCCTTGGCATAGACCAGCGTGTTCGCGGTGCCGAGATCGATGGCGAGATCGCTTGAAAAGACGCTGAACAGCGAGCGCACTCCGTGCGCACGCGACGAACGCGATTGGAACCTGTTAGCTGGCATCGAGCAGGTGAGTCAATTCCCCTCAGGTAACCAGTATTGTAGCGCCTTGCTTGAAAGAACCTGAACGGAATGAGGGATAGACTCTCTAAACCGACTTCTGTTACTTAGGTAATAGGTTATGTCCGGAAACGAACAAAGAAAGCTGCTGTCCTACCTAGAAAAATACGAGCAAGTACCGATAAGACTACCTGACACTCGTATGTCTGCAGACCAGCGCAGCCGGAGGAGCTAGACAGTTGAACGTTCTCGAAAACACTGTGGGAGCCTGCGGGGCATGCCGCTCGGACGGGCACCAGCCCTTTCCTTTCACCATGGCGTTCCAACCCATTTTCACGAACGATGGTGTATTCGCTTACGAGGCTTTGGTGCGGGGTACGGCGGGTGAATCCGCGCCTTCCGTGCTTGCGCAGGTGAATGCAAGCAATCTGTATGCATTCGACCAGGCTTGCCGGGTCCGCGCCATCGAGCTGGCTGCCGCGCTCAGCTCCGACGATATGCCACGCGTCTCCATCAATTTCTTTCCAAATGCGGTGTAC
Organism: uncultured Acidobacteriaceae bacterium; assembly: GCA_964244985.1. Lineage (GTDB taxonomy): Bacteria > Acidobacteriota > Terriglobia > Terriglobales > Acidobacteriaceae > EB88. The sequence goes on along the minus strand of CAXTKZ010000033.1, from coordinate 17,978 downwards.
CGACCTGAAACCTGTATCCGCAAAACGCTCGAAACGGCATCACGAGTCGGCATGCCGCTTCATAACCTTATCTTTGAGGTGACCGAGGGCGAACGCGTGACGAGCCGCGAACACCTGATGAACATCTTCAAGGAATACCGCAAACATGGTTTGCAGATCGCGATCGACGACTTTGGCGCCGGGTATGCGGGACTCGACTTGCTTGCGGAGTTCCAGCCCGACATTGTCAAGCTCGACATGGCGCTGATCCGCGATGTGGATAAGCGCGCGCCCAGTCGCGCCATTGTGCGCGCGGTGGTTTCGCTCTGCGCCGAGCTGGGCATCCGGCTCGTTGCCGAAGGCGTCGAGCGTGTGGGTGAGCTTTCAGTTTTGCGGGAGCTTGGCATCGGGCTGTTTCAGGGCTATCTGCTCGGCCGACCCCAAATTGAGAGCTTTGCGCTCCCAGCCGGCCCCCCTTCTCTGCCCTTGACGCATAACGCGGAACGGAAAGGTGTGCTGCCCACCACGGTATGATCGGGCTGAGGGCAAACACTAGAAATCCTATGATCATCGGCGTTCCGAAGGAAGTCAAAGACCACGAAACACGCGTCGCGCTCACCCCGGCGGGCGTAAAGGAGCTGAAGGCAGCCGGGCATACCGTGCTGGTGGAGCAGCACGCGGGCGAGCTTTCCGCGTTTGCGGATGAGGAGTACCAGTCGGTCGGTGCGGAAATCGTCGGCGCGGGAGCCGATGTTTGGGCTCATGCCGACATGATCTGCAAAGTGAAAGAGCCGACCGAAAAGGAATATCTGCATTTCCGACCCGGTCTCATACTGTTTACTTATCTGCACCTCGCACCTTTACCGGAGCTGACTGACCGCCTGCTTCAGCGCAAGGTAACCGGCATCGCCTATGAAACGATCCGCGACGCCGCGGGCACCCTGCCGCTGCTCACCCCTATGAGTGAGGTCGCGGGCCGCATGAGCGTACAGGTCGGCGCGGCGTACCTTGAGAAAAGCAAAGGCGGCCGCGGTCTGCTGCTGGGCGGCGTCCCCGGCGTGCTGCCGGCGGACGTATGCATTGTCGGCGGCGGCATCGTGGGAACGAATGCCGCGAAGATCGCGCTGGGCATGGGTGCACGGGTCACCATTGTCGACCGCAACCTTCATCGCTTGCGCGAGCTGGATGACATCTTCGGCGGCCGGGTGTTTACGCTCGCCTCGAACGTACACAATGTGACGGAAGCCGCGCGGTCGGCCGATTTACTGATCGGCGGCGTGTTGATCCCCGGCGCGGCTGCCCCGAAAATCGTAACGGCGGAGATGGTGCGCGGCATGAAAAAAGGCGCGGTTATCGTCGATGTCGCCATCGACCAGGGCGGCTGTATTGAGACCGCACGCCCCACAACGCACTCCGATCCTTCGTACATGGTGGACAGCGTGGTCCATTATTGTGTGACAAATATGCCGGCGGCCGTACCGAATACTTCCACCCTGGCGCTCACCAATGCGACATTTCCTTACGTGAAGCGCCTGGCTCGCGGGGTTCAGGAGGCATTGCTGGCCGACGAAGGATTGGCGGAAGGAGTCAACACCTATGCGGGAGCTTTGTGCTGCCAGCCTGTAGCTGAATCCCAGGGCAGGCAGTGGCAGCCGGTAACCGCGCTGCTTACATAACGAAAGGGCCAAAAAGCCCTCTTTTTACCGCAAACCAGCTCGCGGTGATTTGCCAAACCAAAGCAGAGAGAAACATGGACGTGGCTTTTCATCGACAAAAGGCCACGTCCGGTGAATCTCAACACCTCCACAAGCGAAGAACATCTCTAACGCGAAACTGTGACTGAACGCTCCAGGCGGAAGGTGAGGGTCGTTTCCGCGGGGATGACAGTCGCCTTGTTGCCGGTGAACGCCGCGCCCGCTGTGCCGCCGCCGGCCCCTGCTAAAGCGCCAATCAGCGCACCCTTGCCGCCGCCCGCCAAACCACCGATCAGGGCACCCAGACCACCGCCGCCCCCTGCCATTACGGCCGTGCGCTTGCCCTTACCCTTTTGTACCTGGTCGATTGTGCTGCTCTCGACATCGTAACTTTCGCCGCCCGAACGGACTGAATCCAGGCGCAGCGACAAGCCGCCCTCACCCTTGAAGCGTCCTTGGGACTTGGCATCCACGATCGTGCCGGTCGCGGTCGAACCGGAGCGGATCAGGGTCCTGCCGCCGACCGTGACAGGGGAGGCGACCGTGGCCGAAAAGGTCTGGCCCGCTTGGGCGGTTTTTGAGCTGATTTCCTGGGTTGTGGTCACACTGATGTGTGTGCCGGCCGGGATGGTGTACGACGCAGGCGCTGCCTTTGCTTCAGACGCATCCGCGGAAGAGCTGCGTCGTGCGTCCCTGGACGATCTTTCAGCCGTACCGGTTGCGGCCTGATCCCGCAAGGGTGCCTGAGGAGCAGTTGCCGCATACCCATTGGTCGCCTGCTGCTGGGCGAGCGCGGGCGGCTGCTGCTGTACCGGGTCCACATTCGGGTTGATCGCCTGCTGTGCGGGTGCCGCCGGCGAGGTTTGCGCGGGCTGAGCCGCGGCTTGCTGCGGTGCTTGCTTGCTGCAGCCACCGGCAAGCAGCGTAGCCGCCAAAGCGAAAGGAAGAGCTACAGGAGCAAGAGACAGTGTTTTCATGGCTCCTATTGTATGCCGCTCCCCTTGCAAAAGTTTCCTTGTTCGGCGGGAAATCGCCGGAAGCAGTGCTGCGCTGCTAATCTGAGCCCGCGGGCCTTCCCGGGCCGGCGAAAGGGATCTGTGATGGCGGCGCAACTACCGGAAAAGGCGCGCTGGAAGCAAAGGCTCACCCTGAGCCTTCTCGGCGGAGCGTTGTTTCTCCTTCTGCTTGGCATGGGTGCGCTCAATGCGTTCCGCCTGCCCTCTCCCTATGGCGAAAATCCCATGGGTCCGTTTCTTTTTACCGCCATCACGGTCGTTCTTTTCGTTCTGCTGCTGTTTTTGCTGGTGCTGTTGGCGCGCAATATCCTGCGCATGTACGGCGACGGACAATCGCGTGTGCTGGGGGCACGGCTGCGCTCGCGGATGCTGTTGGGCGCGCTGCTGCTGTCCTTTGCGCCAATTGTCTTTATGTCGCTGTTCTCGTTTTTGCTGCTCAACCGCTCGCTCGACCGCTGGTTTTCGCAGCCCGTGGCGCATCTGCGCGATCAGTCCGTGGAGGTTGCGCTTGAGCTTACACGTTATGCGATGGGAAATGCGCGGTCGGAGGCCGAGTCGCTGGCCCGATCCCCAGGCCTCCTGAACGCGTATGCAGCAGGAGACCAGCAAGCCCTGACAGGGGAAATGCGGCGGCATCGGATCACGCTTGAAGGCGGATTCGTCTTTGTGTACCACGACGGGGTGCCGGTCGCGAGCTACCAGGCCCCGCTTCCTCCCGGCCCACCGAGCCTCCATAGCTGGCCCGAGAAGCCTTCCTCTTCCAACCCGCCGCCCCCAGCGGAAACCAAGAAACTGCTCAAACCAGCCGGGCCGTTTGCACCCGCGCAGCTTCCCTTGGCGGCTATCACGCTTCAGGGTGCGGAAAACGTAGACGCCCCCGTTTTGTCGCTCGGCGGCGGCAACGAGTTTGTGCTCGGCTCTTCGGCGTTCGACGATGGCGGGGTCCTTGTTGTCGCGCTGCCGCTGCCCGACGGCGTGAGCGCCACGGTAAGCAGCATCGCAGCCAATACACAGGAGTATTGGGCCGTGTATCGCGAACGGCGTGTCGTCCGCAGCACATTTATTCTCCTGCTTTCGCTCCTCACCACACTTACATTCTTCGCGTCCAGTTGGCTCGCCTGGTTCTTATCCAAACAAATCACGCAGCCGCTTGAAACCCTGGCCGACGCCATGAATGCGATTGCCGAGGGGGACTACCGGCAGCGCGTCTCGTTTTCCGCGACAGAGGAGTTGAGCGAGCTGATCGGTTCGTTCAACCAGATGGCCACCGACCTTCAGGAAAGCCGCGAGATCGCCGACAACTCTACCGCGCAGAGTGCACAAGCCAATCGGCGTCTGCTCGAGCGTCAGCGCGAGCTTGAGCTCATTCTCGAGACCATTCCGAGCGGTGTCGTCGTGCTGGACGGCACAGGCACGGTGCTCCAGGTAAACCGTGCGCTGCTTGACCTGCTCGGCAGCCCGTCCCCTGCCCCGGACGCGCGGCTTGCGGCCATCGTGCCGCCGGCAATTTTGGAAGAAGTACTGCGCCTGGAGCGCCGGGCGCAGCGTATGGGTGTGGCGGGAGCGGAGCTGGAGCTGCCGTCCCACGCAAAGGAAAAGACCGTGAGCCTGTCCGTCACCATCGCCGTGCTTCCTTTGCCGCGCGATCCGCAAGGCCACGAGCGGCGCGGTTCTGTGCTGGTGGTCGACGACGTGTCGGAAGCCCTGCATGTGCAGCGCCAAGCCGCCTGGAAGGAGGTGGCGCAGCGGGTGGCGCACGAGATCAAAAACCCGCTCACGCCCATTTCGTTGTCCGCCGAACGCATCCTGCGGCACCTCAACCGCGATGGGTTCGCTTCCCTTGAAGTAATCCGCAAATGCTGCGAGGTCATTCTGGCGTCCGTTGAAAACATGCGGCTGCTGGTTGACCAGTTCGGATCCCTCGCCGAGTTCCCCGCCGCGCAGCCCCGGGCGGCCTCGCTAAATGCCATTGCCGAGAACGCTCTGATGCTGTTCAGCGGGCGGCATGAGGGTGTGCGGGTCGAGACGGCGCTGGCCCCGGATCTCCAACCTGTCCTGGCCGACCCGCAAGCCATGCAGCGCGCATTGGCGAACCTGATCGACAACGCCGCGGAAGCCATGAATGCGAGCTTTCACCGCGTATTGCGCGTCGAAACCTCTCTCAGCGAGCGCTCCGGCATGGCCGAGTTGCTTATCTCCGACACAGGCCCGGGCCTGAGCCCCGAGGTGCGCGAACGCTTGTTCCTGCCTTATTTCTCGACGAAGCAGCGCGGGACGGGTCTCGGGCTCGCGATTGCCGCCAAGATTGTGCAGGACCACCACGGCACGATCCGCGCCGAGCAGCGCGGCGCGTCCGGCGCTTGCTTCGTCATAGAGCTGCCGCTCGCCAGGATTTCTGAACCGGCGCTGCTCCGCGAGGGCGTCCCCGCATGACCCACATCCTCATTGCCGACGACGAAGCCGACATTCGCGAATCCCTTGAAGAAATCCTGCGCGAGGAGGGCTACGCGGTGGCTTCCGCCGGCACCGCGGCTGAGGCGCTGCTGCTGCTGCGCGACGCCACCTACGACGTCTGCCTGCTCGATATTTGGCTTCCCGATCGCGATGGGCTCGAAGCACTGGGGGAGATCGGCGGCTTCCCGTCCGAGGGCAAGCCGGAAGTCATCATGATCTCCGGCCACGGCACCATCGAAACCGCTGTACGCGCGACCAAACTGGGCGCGTTCGACTTCCTTGAAAAGCCGCTTTCGCTGGAACGCACACTCATCACTATCAAGAACGCCGTGGAAAAGCGGCGGCTGCGGGCCGACAACCGCGAACTGAAGCAGCAGCTCGCCGGGGGCACCTCGATTACCGGTAATGGCGTTTCCGCCAAGGCGCTGCGCCAGCAGATCCGGCTCATGGCCCCGACCAATGGGCGCGTGCTCATTTTCGGCGAGTCCGGCACGGGCAAGGAACTGATCGCCCGCGCCATGCACGCCGAAAGCCTGCGGGCGGACCGCATCTTTCTTGAACTCAAGTGCGCCGCGATCCCTGAAAACTTTATCGAAAGCGAGCTGTTCGGGCATCGCAATGGGGCGGTGGGGGGTGCACCGGCTGAAAAGCGCGGAACCTTTGAACGAGCGGACGGCGGCACCCTGCTGCTGGATGAGGTGGGCGACATGAGCCTGAAAACCCAGGCCAAGGTATTGCGCGCGCTCGACGAGCAGAGTTTTACGCCCTTGGGCGGGCGCGAACCTCTCCATGTCGACGTCCGCGTGATCGCGACTACAAACAAGAACCTGGAAGAAGAGATTGCCCGCGGAAACTTTCGCGAAGACCTTTTCTACAGGCTCAATGTGATTCCATTTTTTGTGCCGCCGCTGCGGGAGCGCCGGGAGGATATTCCACCGCTGGTGAGCGGCTTTCTGGCTGAGATCGGCCGCGAGTACGGCCGTCCGCATGTGGAGATCGCGGCCGAAGCACTGGAAGCGATGAAAAACTATCCCTGGCCGGGCAATGTGCGCGAGTTGAAAAATATTGTCGAACGCATGCTGATCCTCAACCCGCATGTGGGGAGGCTGGAAAGAAAGCATCTGCCTGCCCCCATGCTGCGCGCGGGCATGCGCGCGGCAAGCGCCGGGGAGGAGTTCGCTTCGCTCCAGCAGGCTCGTGAGGCGTATGAGCGCGACTTCATCCTGAAAAAAATCGACGAGTGCCACGGCAATATGAGCCGTGCCGCGGAAGCTCTGGGGCTGGAGCGCTCGCACCTGTACCGCAAGATGCGCTCCCTGGGCTTACCCGTGCGCGAAGCCTGACGGAAGCTGCGCCCCCAGTACCACTTTTGGGGCACTCCGAACAAGAAAATGGGCCCGCTTACGGGCGGGCCCGTCGAGGCGAACGGTATGGGAAGGAGCCGGTGCGGATGGGGTGACAGGCGCTGGTGCGCCTGAGCTTGAGTGTGCTGCTGGGGAAGACTGCGGGACGTTAGCCTCGGTGAATGACTCTGAGTATAAGCACAGATGCAGTCTTTTCGCGTGATTGTTATTGAAATCCCGTACCGAAGCGAAAAGGCCGCGCGGCCATTCCCATTCCGATATGAAGCCCAACAAATCCATCGCTGAGCCGGGACGCTTACCACTCGCCCGGTTTGAGCGAGCTCCTACCTTCGGGTGAGCCGAGTGAGGCCTGACAAGGGTGCCCGCGCTATACTTGTGCGTTCATGGCTCCTGTTTACGTTATCGTCCCCGCAGCCGGATTAGGCACGCGCATGGGTTCGTCCGCCGGCGCGCCCAAGCAGTTTCTTGAGCTCGCCGGCAAGCCCATTCTTCTCCGGACCCTCCTCGCATTCGCTTCCGCCGGCGTGGCCGGCATCTGGGTCGCGGTCCGACCCGGGGAGCAGGCGCGTCTGCAGGACCTGCTGCAAACCGCCGCGCTCGCCGTCCCCGTGCACATCGTCGTGGGCGGCGACAGCCGGCAAGGAAGCGTTGCCCGAGCGCTCGCCGACATCGTTTGCGGCGACGATGATGTGGTTCTGGTCCACGACGCTGTGCGTCCGCTGCTGCAGCCCGCGGCAGTGGAACGGATTGCCGCGGCGATTCAAAAGCACGGCGCGGCCATCCTGGGGCTGCCCGCGACCGACACCATCAAGCAGGTAGAGCGTACGGCAGGGGGGGCGCTGGTCACAGCAACCCTGCCCCGTGAAAATATCGTGCTGGCGCAAACGCCGCAGGGCGCGCGTGCGGGGCTGTTGCGCCGCGCGGTGGCGGAGGCCGAAGCCGACGAGTTTACCGGAACCGACGAGGCCGGCCTGCTGGAACGCGCGGGCATTCCGGTCGCGGTTGTACCGGGCGACGCCTCAAACTTGAAAATCACGCGCGCGGCCGACCTGCCGCTTGCCGCGTGGTATCTCGCGCAACAGGAAGGAACCGCACAATGAGCATGCGCATCGGGCAAGGGTATGACTCGCACGCTTTTAAGGCCGGTGTGCCGCTGCGCATCGGCGGTCTCGCGATCGAGCATAGCGAAGGGCTGGCCGGGCACTCGGATGGCGATGTGCTGCTTCATGCGCTTACCGACGCACTGCTCGGCGCGGTCGCGGCCGGCGACATCGGGACATTTTTCCCGCCCTCCGACCCCCGCTGGAAGGATGCCGAGTCGTCCATCTTCCTCAACCTGGCGCTGGAGGAGATTCAACACGCGGGCTACCGCATCGTGAACGTCGACACGACGCTCGTGCTCGCCCAACCGAAGATCGCGCCCATTGCGGGCGAGCTGCGGGAGCGGCTGGCGATCCTACTGGACGTGATGCCGAAGGTGGTGAGCATCAAGGCCAAAACCCCCGAGGGTCTGAACCTGGACCATGTGGCGCAAGCCTACGCAGTGGTGCTGCTGGAAAGCGTGGACGCGGGGATGAACCTCGGTGTGATGACCGAGGAGGTCGAGCTACCCGAGGATGCCGCGCTGGACGGCGACACAGATTTCAACACGGATCTGAATGACGAGTTGAACGACCTGGTGACGGGAAGTGTGCGTGAGAAGCAGGCGAGGCGGACGGTGGTGCCAGTGTTCGATACTGAGGACATTACGTAACAGCAGAGGACGTTGCTCAGACGTAAAGCTTAGGGAAAAGCTTTTCTAAGTAGTCTTGCGGAAATTGCAAGTACAGCTTCCCTTTCGGGGTTTCAGAAGAGAGCAAGCCGCGGTCGACGAGCTGCTGCACGACCCGCCGTGCCGTCCTTTCGGGCATCATCAAAATCCGGTGTACCTCACCCCGTTCAATTTCTCCCTCGCGCAGGATGGCGCGCAGCAGCGGCACCGATGCATTCGGCAGCTCTTCGTTTTGCTCCACAAGAGAGCGCATGCGATCCGACAGCGAATCGAACGCAAACAAACCGCTCATAAACTCAATCTGGTCCACGCACACGCTGAGAAACCACGCCGTGAACTCCCGAAGAGCGCGTTCGGAAAGATTTCCCCGCCCGTCCATATCACCTTGTCTCGGGATGTCGGCGTTGTTCATCATGATTTTGTACTCCGTGCGGCTGTTGAGTCCGCGTGCGAGGCCGCGCGAAATAGACCAAAGCCCGTGCGCCCCAAAACCAGCTTGCAGCAGCATGGCATGAGACATCAATCGGGAGACGCGTCCGTTGCCGTCGCGGAATGGATGAATATAGTTCAGCCGATGGTGCGCCGCGGGAATGGCGAGCACCCTGACAGCTTCCAGGCTGCGAACCGAGCCATATTGAGCTTCGAAATATGCCATGAAGGCAGGTAAACGGGAGCAGGACGGCGGCTGATGATAGCCGACCGCAACCTCAGGCAGTTCTGCCCTTAACTTTCCCGGCACGATGGCAACACCGTCCAGTTGAAGAAGCTCTGCCGGCATGTCTTTGAAAAATTCTTCATGCAGCCATTGAATAAACCCTGTAGAGGCCGGGTCGGGAAGGCTTTTTCGCGCGTAAAGATCATCGATCGCGGCTTGCACGCGCACATGGGCAGCACCTTCGAGTTGCAGATTTCTAGCCTCTCGATCGCTGCTGAAAAGACTATTGAGTGCTTGTTCAATCTCACGAGGCCGCGTATTGTGGCCTTCAATCAGATTGGAAAAATACGAGTTCATAATGCGGACTGCTTTTGCAAGGTGAGCGGCGGTTTTTGGGTGAAGCTCCTTATCGAGCCGTGCGGCACCCGCGCTCATCTTCATCATGGAAGCCATGATCTCGTTCGGTGCGCTCCGCAGGGTGAACGGTTCAATGCGAGACGGTGATTCAGTCATAGTTTGGCCGGTACTCTTGCTGCTCAAATGCTTCTCACGCAATAGCTTACAGCTTTGCAGTGGCCTGTTTGGCCGATCTGCTGGCCGATTCCCAAGTGTTTCGAAATTTCCCGATACCCGTCATTCGTTTTGTGATAAGCGAGAGAGCGTTCTTCGCTGCAAGCCTTCGGTTTCACACACCGCGATACACTCCCCCCATGCCCGCCCGCGCCTTACTTGCCGCTTCCCTGCTTCTTCCCATCGCTGCCCACGCACAATCGAAGGCGGAGTGGGCCACTCCCGCCGAAGCCGCCGACTACCGCACCACGCCGGACTCCGACGCCACCATGACCTATCTGCGCCGGGTCGCCGCAGCCGCGCCCGGGCAGGTGCGTATCGAGCCGTTCGGCAAAACCGGTGAGGGGCGCGAGCTCGACCTCGTGATTGCGTCGAAGGACGGCGTCTTTGACCCTGCAGCGCTCCATGGAGCGCACCGCCCCATCGTGCTGGTGCAGAACACCATTCACGCGGGCGAAATGGATGGCAAGGACGCGTCCATGGCGCTGCTGCGCGACATGGTGATCACCAAAACCGAAGCAGCCCTGCTCGACCGCGCGGTGTTTGTGTTTATCCCGATTTACAACGCGGACGGGTTCGCCCGGCTCGGCTCGTACAACCGCATCAACCAGAACGGCCCGGAGCTGCTGGGCTGGCGCGGCAACGGCACCAACTTGAATCTGAACCGCGACTACATGAAGGCGCAAACGCCCGAAACGCGCGCGTTCTGGGCCATATGGCAGCACTGGCTGCCTGACTTTTTCGTCGACGACCACGTTACCGACGGCGCGGATTTTCAGTACGACGTGACGTTTACGATCGACCACGGGCCGGATGTGGACCCGCATCTCGCGGCCTGGATTGAGGGATCGGTCACGCCCGCGCTGGTTGCCGGGGTCGACCATGCGCCGGGGCACCTGGCTTCGCCGACGTACATTCAGCTGGTCGACGAGAACGACCCCGCGAAGGGGCTGGGCTATTTCGCCGACCCGCCCCGCTACTCGTGCGGCGCGACCATTCTTGAGAACCGTCCGGGCATGCTGGTGGAAATGCACATGCTCAAGGACTACCGGACGCGCGTGACGGGCAACACGATCCTGCTGAAGGCGCTGATGCAGGTGGTGAACCGAGACGCGGACAAGCTGCTCGCCATGAATGCGGCGGCTGATGCAAAAGCCAGCGCCCTGCCCGGCGAAACCGTCCCGCTCGCGCTCACCTGGAACGGCGACACGACTCCGTTTCCCTTCCACGGCTTCACGTATACCCGGGAGGTAAGCGCGGTTTCGGGCGGCCCCATGGTGAGCTATTCCCATACGCCCATGACCTATGATCTACCGTTCCAAATCGGTGTGGTGCCCTCGACCACGGCAGTTGCGCCCGCGGGGTACATCGTCCCGGCGCAATGGACGGAGGTTGTTGAGGTGCTGCGCGCGCACGGGGTGCCGCTGCGGACCCTGACCGCCCCATGGACCGGTGCGGTAGAACAATATCGATGCGGCGGCATGGTGTGGCAGCGGCCGCCGTTTGAGGGCAAACATCCATTATTCGCGGGCGAGGCCGGGCCGCCGAACGCCGGGCACTTCGGCGCGTGTACGTTGAGCGCGCAAAATATGACCTTCCCGGCGGGCTCGGTCGTGGTGCCGCTCGATAACCGCGAAAGCAAAGTGGCCGTGCAGTGGCTTGAGCCGGCGGCACCGGACTCCGCGATGGCATGGGGGTTCTTCGACCCCATCTTCGAGCAAAAAGAGTCCGGCGAGCCGTACGTCGTCGAAAAGCTGGCGCGGAAGATGCTCGGGGATCCGCTGACCAAGGCGGAGTTTGAAGCAAAGCTGCAGGATGACCCCAAGTTCGCGGCGAGCCCGGAAGCGCGGCTCCGGTTCTTCTATGACCGCTCGCCGTGGTATGCGGCGAACCAAGTGGGCGTGTACCCGGTGGTGCGGGTGAGGTCGCTGACGGGCTTGCCACTGCAGTAAGAACAAGACCCCCTGCGCGGGAGGCGGTCCCTTCGGGACGTGTACTCGTCAAAACAGAAAGCGGGCTTAGTGCCCGCTTTCTGTTTTGAAAAAGACTCCCCACGAAGTGGGCGCCTCCCGCGCAGGGGGTCTTGCTTTGTTAGTTTTAGAGCATGCCCGCTACCGCGCCCCGCGTCCGCATCGCCCCTTCGCCCACCGGCGACCCGCACGTCGGCACTGCCTATATCGCCCTGCTCAACTATCTGTACGCCGCACAGCGCGGGGGCAAGTTCATCCTCCGCATCGAGGATACCGACCGCACCCGCTACGTCCCCACGAGCGAGCAGATGATCTTCGATTCGCTCCGCGCGCTCGGCCTCGCGTGGGATGAAGGCCCGGACGTCGGCGGTCCCGTCGGACCATACCGGCAGTCCGAGCGCACGGAGATTTATCGCGAGTATGTGGACAAGCTGCTGGCAAGCGGCCATGCCTACCGCGCGTTTGAAACGCCCGAAGAGCTCGATACGGAGCGCCGCGAGCAGATGGCCGCCAAGCAGCCGCCGCGCTACAACGGACGTTCGCGCCGGCTCACGCCCGAGCAAGTGGAAGGGGAGCTCGCCGCGGGCAAGCCGTTCACCATCCGGCTCCGCGTCCCGGAGGAGGGCGCGACGACCTTCCGTGACGAGCTGCGCGGGGACATCACCTTCGACCATGCGAACGTCGATGATCAGGTGCTGCTCAAGTCCGACGGCTTCCCGACGTATCATCTCGCGAACGTGGTCGACGACCACCTGATGGGCATCACCGACGTCATCCGCGCGGAAGAGTGGATCAGCTCGACGCCTAAGCACGTGTTGCTGTACGGAGCGTTCGGGTGGAAGCTGCCGAAGTTCTGGCACATGCCGCTTTTGCGCAACACGGATAAATCAAAAATTTCAAAGCGCAAAAATCCAGTCAGCCTGAACTACTACCGCGATTCGGGTTTTCTTCCCGAGACCATGCTCAACTTCTTGGGTTTGATGGGCGGCGGCATGCCCCAGCCCTCCGTCGCCGCCAACAATAAAGAAGCCGACCTGTTCTCGCTCGACGACATGCGCGGGCGGTTCGATTTTTATCGCATTTCGCTCGGCGGCCCGGTGTTCGACATGCCCAAGCTGCGCTGGATGAATGGCGAATACCTCCGCAAACTGTCGCCGGAGGACTTTTTTAAAGCCATGCGCGCGACTGTGTTCTCGGACCATTATTTGCGAGCCATTGCGCCGCTTGTGCAGACACGGATTGAAACGCTGGGAGGCTTCGGCGACCTCGCCGACTTCTTCTTCAAGGACAATATTCTGCCGCCGGAGTCGGTGTGGCTGCCGAAGAAGCGCACTCCGGAAGAAACACTGGCCTTTGCAGCCGAGCTGCTCACCATACTGGAAGCCACGCCATGGGAAGGTCCCGCGATCGAGGGGGAGATGAAGAAGCTGGGTGAGGCCAAAGGCTGGAGCGTAAAGGAAAATTTCATGCTTTTGCGCGCAATCCTGACCGGCTCGACGCAGTCGCCGCCGCTGTTGGACTCGCTCGTTGTGTTTGGGAAAGCGCGTTCGCTCGACCGGATGCGGCGGTTTTTGGAGGCGCAGAAGAAGCTTGCGCCAACGTGGAAAAGCTGAACAGCAGAAAAGGATAAAAATATGCTGTCAGACAGGAATGTCAGTTTTCATGAATCGACTATCCTTGACATTCAACATAATGGTGACACTGTAGTTTTGAAGCTTGAAGGAGTTCAGGCCGGTGCTGCCAAAACGTCAGGCTTTCTCTATATAAGTGGTATCCGGAGTCTCGAATGTGACGGCACTAACATCCAAAGTTTTGGAAGCGAACTGATAGACAGCGAAATTCTGACATTGAATTTAGGCGAGAGCAGACTGCTTCTCATCGTTGAGTGCACAGATTTTGCCACTCGCAATAGCTTGATTCACTGTTACAGTTCACTTTACGATGCAGTTGGATTTAGGCACGCCGGCGATTGAACGCCCTTTCGCAACACGGCATCCAACGTGCCGCGCAGATATACCTGTAAGGCGGAAACTAAATGGCCGAGTTACGGATAGGGTGCGACGACTCAACACGACTTCAGAGAGCGATGCAACCGGGGGTGCATCGACGTCCGATTACTCATGCAACATAGGTGACGACGGTAAGCTAAGCTTACCGTCTATTCATTTGCTATCATTAAAGGCTTTTCAAGGTCAGGATCGGACTACAGCGAACCTCCCAAATGCCTTCCCAAGATGACGCTTTAGCGCGCCACAACATCCACCGCCACAGCCGCATTTTTCGGCGGATAGCATGTGTCCGCGTCGCACGCCTGATACCGCAGCGCGCCCTGCACCCGCTGCTCACCCGTCCGGGTCGCAAGAACGCGCATATGGAGCACCAGCTCGCCGGTATATACACTCAGCTTTTCGTTTGGGAATGCTTTAGACGCGAAGTCGATACCGGGCGGGAAGTCAACCGCCTGGACGTCGAGCCCCGCAGGCTCTGCCACGATCAGCTCCGTACGGATCAGATCCTTGTCGTGCGGCGTATGGGAATTGATATGCAGGCCGTCACGGATGCGGAAATGCAGGTCGACCATTTGCGGCTTGCCGTGCGCGAGTGTCACCTGTGCCGGGGCGGTGTAAACCACAGGCTCAGCCGGAGCCTGCCATGGCAGCGCCTGTGCCAGGAGCAGCAGCAGCTTAAGCACCGCTTGCGATCGCTTTCTTCACGTCCGCTTCAGCTTCAGCCTCGGAGCCCGCGCCCGTGATGACCGCGACCACCTTGCCTGTACGGTCGACGTAGAACGACTGGGGCAGCAGGTCGACCCCGCCGTACTGCTGTGAGATCGCATCGCCACCCAGCAGCACCGGGTAGTTGATGTGGAACTTCTGCGCCGCTGCCGTTACCGCGGCTTTGTCCTTGGCAGCCTTCGCGCCCGCGCCGATCTCGTCCGACGACACGCCCAGCACCTCAAAACCCTGCCCGGCGTACTTGGTCCGCAGCGCGGCGATCCATGGAATCTCATACCGGCAAGGGCCGCACCAGGTCGCCCAAAAGTTGATCAGCACGGGGCGGCCTTTATAGCTTGCAAGCGATACTTGTTTGCCGGTCGTGTCCACCAGCTCAAAGGCGGGCGCAGGCTTTCCCAACAGGACGTTCGGCGGCCCTTCCTGCTCGTCGGCGTGAGGTGCGGGCGTCGCGGTACCGCCGTCGGGCGTCAACACCAGCTGCTGACCGGGTGGCGTCATCGCGGCGATCTTCTCGTTGCGGCGCACGTGGTAGTTGCTTACCCCGGCCCAGATGATAAGCCCGAAGCCAACCAGCACGAGAAGGATCACAACCGTTCTTCGAATCACAGTATGTATTCTACGCGGGCGCTTGCGCGGGAGCCGGGCCGGTGCTTTGATGGCCGCATGGACACACCGCAAACGCCCGCGCAGCTGGTTCGGACGGAAGCCGCGGCGCTGACAGCCTTGGCCGACCGGCTGGAAGGCGCGATGGCCGAACCGTTCGAGCGCGCGGTCGGGCTGCTACTGGGGTGCGGCGACACGCGCGGTCGCGTGGTGGTCACGGGCATGGGTAAGAGCGGGATCATCGCGCAAAAGGTCGCCGCCACGCTGTCCTCCACCGGCTCGCCCGCCCTGTTCCTGCACCCGGCTGAAGCCGTACACGGCGATATCGGCATGCTCGCGCCCGGCGATGTGGTGGTGGCGCTTTCGGCCAGCGGTGAAACGGAAGAGCTGCTGCGGCTGCTTGCGACGCTGAAGCGTGTGGGCGATGCGCTGATCACCTTTTGCTGCGACTTGGACTCGACGCTTGCCCGCGCCAGCGATGTCGCGCTTGACTGTTCCATTCCCGCGCCGGGGTTGGCCGGGGCGCGCTGCGACTCGCCCCTTGCGCCCACTGCTTCCACCACCACCATGCTTGCGCTCGGCGATGCGCTGGCCATCGCGGTTTCGCTGCGCAAGGGCTTCCAGGCGGAGGACTTCGCCCGACTGCACCCCGGCGGACGGCTTGGCAAGCAACTCGCCCCCGTGCGCGCGCTGATGCACACGGGCGACCGCATTCCCGTAGTGCGGCTCGACACACCCCTGAGCGAGGCAATGGAAGAGATGACGGGCAAAGGCCTGGGGCTCACCGTGGTTCTCGACGACACGGGTCGCCTGGCCGGGGTGGTAAGCGACGGCGACCTGCGGCGGCTGCTGGTCGCGCACGGCGGCGCGGCGCTCACGCGGAAGGCAGGCGAGGTGATGCACCCCCACCCCCATGCTATCGGCGCGGACGAGCTTGCCGCCCGTGCCCTGGCCGTGATGGAGCAGCACCGGATCACCGCGCTGGTGGTGCCGGGTGAGGACGGGCGGGTGGAAGGGGTGCTGCATTTGCATGCGCTTTGGGGGTTGGGGTTGGTGTGATTGCTTGCTTCCGACAAGTAGATGGACTAACTTAGTCACTTGGGGGCTGGAATGGAATATTCAGTACACGAGGCAAAAACGCATTTTTCTAAAATCCTTGCGGCAGTCGCCCAAGGCGAAGAAGTGATCATCACCTCCGGACGCACAAAAAAGCGTATCGCCAAGGTCACGCGTGTGGAACAGCCCTCTCGCTCTCCCTTCGGCTTTGCGAAGGACCTACTTCCCAATCCCTTGCCGCCCGAGTTTTTCGATCCTCTGCCCGAAGACGAGTTGCGCTTGTGGAACGGAGAGGGTGATTGAGGTATTTGCTCGACACACACGCCGTGATCTGGATCGCGCGCGATGAGAAGCATCGCTTTTCAGAGGAAGGGACCGCTCTCCTCATTGCTGATCCCGGCTCGGTCTACGTTTCCGCTGTGTCTGCTTGGGAGATGTCCGTCAAGAATAGAAATGGCAAGCTGCCGGGTGTGGAAGGATTCCTTGAGCATTTCGAAGCCCGCATCGATTTTTCCGGTTTTCGTCCCCTCAGCATGAGCATGCGTCACGGTGTGTTGGCAGGCAAACTCCAAGGGCCGCACAAAGACCCTTTTGATCGGTTTCTTGCTGCACAATCGCTGCTTGAAAATCTGGTTCTCTTGAGCAAAGACACGGAGCTCGACGCCTTCGGCGTCCACCGATTCTGGTAGCATCGCGCCTGAAAGGCCCCACAAACCCATGCATCGCTGGTCCACTCTCTTCATCCCCACCCTGCGCGAAGCGCCCTCAGACGCCGAGGTCGCGAGCCACAAGTTTCTCCTGCGCGCGGGCTATGTGCGCCAGCTGGGCGCGGGCATCTACTCCTATCTGTTTTTAGGCCAGCGGTCGATCAACAAAATCACCGCCATTGTGCGCGAGGAGATGGACCGGATCGCGCAGGAGTTCCTGCTGCCCGCGCTTTTGCCCGCCGACCTATGGCAGCAGTCCGGGCGCTGGACGAGCATGGGCGAGAACATGTTCCGGCTCCAGGACCGCAAAGGGGCGGACCTGTGCCTGGGCATGACGCATGAGGAGATCATGACCTCCATCGCGCGGTCGGAGCTGCGCTCCTACAAGCAGTTGCCGCAGATCTGGTATCAGATTCAAACCAAGTTCCGCGATGAGCCACGGCCCAAGTCGGGCCTGCTGCGCGTGCGGCAGTTCCTGATGAAAGACTCCTATTCGTTCGACATCGACGCCGCTGGCTTGGACCGGTCGTACGATCTACACGACGCGGCATACCGGGCCATTTTCAGCCGCTGCGGCCTGCGGTTTGTCGCGGTTGAAGCCGACTCGGGCGCGATGGGTGGTTCGCAGTCGCAGGAGTTCATGGTGTACACCGACGCGGGCGAGGACCTAATCGCGAGCTCGGACGTGACCGGGTACGCGGCGAACATTGAAAAGGCGACGTCAAAGCCAGCGCCGGTGGAAGACCTGCCCGGCGATGGAATGCCGGAGCTGGTGCACACGCCGGGGAAAGCGGCGATTGCCGATGTGGCGGAGTTCTTCGGCATCGCACCCGCACAGGACATTAAGTGTGTGGCGTATATGGCGGAAAAGCGCGATGCGCAAGGAAAAAGCGCGTCGGTCCCGACAGCGGCGTTTCTGCGCGGTGACCACCAGGTGAACGAAACCAAGCTGCTCGGCATGCTCGGCGCGGCGGAGCTCCGCACCATGAACGCGGACGAGCTCGAACGGTGGCTCGGCGGCCCGGCCGGGTACCTGGGGCCTCTCGGGCTTACGCCCGCAAAAGACGGCCTGCAGGTCATTGTCGATCAGGCGCTTGAAGGCCGCCGCAATCTAGTCTGTGGTGCGAACAAACTCGATCATCACTACCGCAATGTCACCCCCGGCCGCGATTTCACCTGGACCGCGATGGCCGACATCCGCAACGCCACCGAAGGCGAGGACGGCCCCGACGCGCCTGAAGGCACCTCCGCCCCGCTCCGCATCGGCAAGGCGGTCGAGATCGGCCACATTTTTAAGCTCGGCTACCGCTACTCTGAAGCGCTGGGCGCGCGCGTGCTCGACAAAAACGGCAAAGAAGTCACCCCCATCATGGGCTCCTACGGCATCGGCATCGAGCGCATCCT
>CAXTKZ010000032.1:0-28848 GCA_964244985.1 uncultured Acidobacteriaceae bacterium | reverse complement strand
AACATCGACGGGACGCCGTCATTCCTGCGCAACGTGGCCAAACCGACCGGGCACTGGATGGAGCTGAAGCTTGAAGGCGGCCCGAAAAGCCCGCGTGATGCCGTGGGTGCCACGGTATGGGTCACGGCGAACGGCTTCCGCCAACGGGCCGACGTAATCAGCGGCGGCAGCTATGCCTCTACCTGCGACCCGCGCGTGCACTTCGGCCTGGGTGAGGCAACGGCTGTTGAGAAGGTCGAGATTCGCTGGCCGGACGGGGTGAAGCAGGTAATTCCGCCGCCGCCGGTGGATCGCATCACGACCGTTCCTGAAGCAGCGCCGACAACTGCAAAGAAGTAGCGGGCACCCCACAAAGCTTGCTACGCCCTCACGCCGCGCAACCACTGTAAAACGACTGTCGATTACGATCGGGACCGCGGCAGGCGGTTCCGCGTTGTGCGGCAGCCGGTTGCGAACACGCACGATGCAACCGAGCAGCTGGAACGGCGTGTGCCTTGTGAAGCTGTCCACCCTGAAGGGGGCGCTTACACTGAAATCATGGTCTACACGAGCCTGGGTTCGAGGGAAGCGGAGCTGACGCCCGAGCAGGTGAGGGAAGCGCTCGCCGAAGCATTGGGGCACATGGGGGAGCGCCGCCGTGTGTTGGCGATTCCGCCGGATGCCTCACGGATCCACTCACGCGCGGGTGAGATTACGCAGGAGCTTCATGCGCTGCTGGGCGACCGTTTGCAGGCTGTGCTGCCGGCACTGGGCACGCACACGCCCATGGAGGAAGCGGCGCTCAGCCGCATGTTCGGCGACCTGCCCCGCGAGCTGTTCCGGGTGCATCGCTGGCGTGAGGATGTGGTCACGCTCGGTGAGGTGCCGCGCGGCTTCCTCCGTGAGCAATCCGAGGGCAAGCTCGATTTTTCCTGGCCCGCGCAGGTCAACAAGCTGCTTGTGGAGGGCGGATGGGATCTCATCCTGTCCATCGGCCAGGTCGTGCCGCATGAGGTCATCGGCATGGCCAACGGCAACAAAAACATTCTGATCGGCACGGGCGGCGCGGAAGGCATCGACCGCAGCCACTACCTGGGCGCGGTATACGGCATGGAGCGCATCATGGGGCGCGCGGATACACCCGTGCGGCGCGTGCTCAACTACGCTTCCGAGAGGTTTTTAAGCAACCTGCCAATTGTGTACGTACTCACGGTGGTCGGCCGCAACGATGAGGGCAACCTCACGCTGCGCGGATTGTTTATCGGCGACGATGCGGAATGCTTCAACCGCGCCGCGGAGCTCGCGTTTCAAGTCAACTTCACCCTGCTCGACAAGCCGATCGAAAAAGCCGTCGTGTTCCTCGACGAGCACGAGTTTCGCAGCACCTGGTTGGGCAATAAAGCCATCTACCGCACCCGCATGGCGCTTGCCGATGATGCGGAGCTGATCGTGCTTGCGCCCGGCGTCAAGGAGTTCGGCGAGGACGCCCGCATCGACAAGCTGATCCGCAAATACGGCTATCGCGGCACCCCGGCAACCATCGACGCGGTACGTGCGCATCCCGATCTTGCGGAGAATCTGAGCGCCGCGGCACACCTGATCCATGGCTCGACCGAGGGCCGCTTTCGCGTAATCTATTCTCCCGGCCCGCTTTCCCGCGAGGAGGTCGAGTCTGTCGGCTTTGCCTACGCCGACCACCACGCGATGTGCAGCCGCTATGACCCCCTGAAGCTGCGCGACGGGTGGAATACCGTCGAGGGCGAGGATGTGTTCTTCATCAGCAACCCCGGCCTGGGCTTGTGGGCGCAGGGGGACCGGTTCCGCTGATTCCTTACCGTCGGCTGATCGCTTGCGTCTGCCCCAGCGCATTGCGCATCACGCTCTCTGTCAGCAGCTCGGGCAGCACCTGCGGCGCGGCCCCGCTTGGTGCCGGGTAAATTACATAAGTCGGCACACCGCTGCGGTCCACCGCCGCCAGCTGCTTCGTAATCGCGGGGTCGTATCGGGTCCAGTCCGCGCGCAGCAGCACATAATGGTGCTCCTGGAACTGCTTTTCAATCTCTCCGGCATGCAGCACAACACGCTCATTTACCTGGCAGGACAAACACCAGGCTGCTGTGAAATCCACAAACACAGGATGCCCCTGCGCCCGCGCTTGTTCCACCGCCTCTTCGGAGAAAGGCTGCCATGCAAGCGCATCGGCTTTCGGCGAGCTGAGTGAAACAAACAGGGAAGCAGCCACCAGGACGGTCGCCGCCAGCGCACCGCGCCGCTGCGCCGGCCATCGACCCAGCATCCAGCCCGCAATGGCAAGCAGCACAAAGCCGCCCAGCAAGCGCGCGATATGGTCCGCGCCCTCACCCGCCGCGGCGCTGTACAGCCGACCGTACACCCACACCAGCCATACCACGGTGAGCAGCAGCGGGACTGCGGTAAGCTGCTTTAAGGTTTCCATCCAGCGGCCAGGTTTGGGCAGCAGCCGCGCCCACGCGGGCTGGAGTGTGAGCAGCAGATACGGCAGCGCCAGGCCCAAAGCCAGCGCCGTGAACACCGCAAAGGTAACAAAAGCGGATTGCGCCAGCGCATAGCCGATGGCCGCACCCATCAAGGGCGCAGTGCAGGGGGTCGCAACCACGGTCGCCAAAACCCCGGTAAAGAATGACCCCGTGTAGCCGCCCTTGCGCGCCAACGCGTCGCCGCTGCCCGTGAGCGAAAGCCCAAGATCGAACTGCCCCCCGAGCGAAAGCGCCATGAAGAAAAGCAGTGAAGCCATCATCGCCACAAAAGGGGGCGACTGGAGCTGAAAGCCCCAACCCGCCTGATGACCCGCCGCCCGCAGCCCGAGCAGCACAGCGACAATCGACCAAAACGAGACCAGCACCCCCGCCGTGTAGGCGAACCCGTGCCTGCGGTGGGTTTGCCTGCCCTCGACCCCCTGCAGCAGCGAAAGCGCCTTGATGAACAACACCGGAAATACGCACGGCATGAGGTTGAGAATGAGCCCGCCCCCGAACGCGAGCAGCAAAGGCAAAAGCACGCCGGTCGAAGCTGAAGTTGCAGAGGATGAAACGGCAGCGGCGGTGCCCACAGGCTCATCAATCAGGTAGGAGCGGCCGCCGTTCAACTCAAGAACGCCTTTTAAACGCTTCGGTAGAGCGGCTGTTGCGTCCGCGCGCTCCAGCGCCAACGTTGCCCCGGAAGCAGTTGCGGCAAACTTTTGCGGCGCTGCATTTGCGATTGCGTCCGCATCGAATGGGTAGAACTGAGCTGAAGTTTCTTTTTGAGGACTCTGGATGGAGAGCTGGAGGTTCGCCGGTCCCCCAATCACCTTCACGGTGAAACCGGGAGGCAGTGGCTGCGGTTCCCCCTTTTTCGCTGCCTCGATCAGCGGATTTGTCCCCGCTGCGGCGCCGGGCTGAATGTTCAGCGCAGCCCCAAGAAATCCTTTTCCCGGAAGACATACCTCACGGCACACCAACCAACGCACATGTGCTTGCAGCAGCACATGGCCTGGTTTCAGAGAGGGTTCAGCCTCCAGCGTGAAGGGAAAAACCGCCGTACCCTCATAGCCGTAGTCCATCAAAGGGCCGAGCGGGAGACGCTTGGGCGCGGGAAACTGCATGGGTCCCGCTTTGAGCCCGGCAGGCAAAATCCAATCTACCTCGGGTGGTTCTCCCGAGTCACCGGCCTGGACCCAATACACATGCCAGCCCGGGTCCAACTCGAAAACCAGCGCAAGGTCGCCCGTGCTGCCCGGCGCAAGGGCGGGCCCTCCTGTTTGGAGCTCCGCGCTCAGGTGCGGAGCCTTGACGGGGCCAGGCGAACCATTGCCCAGCTCGCGCAACTGCGCTTGCGCATGGAAAGCGCAAAACAGCAGCAAAACAACCCAAAGATTTTGAAAAGCGCGTCCCAAAGCAAACTCCCGCAGCCGAGCAGCCTCCTGCCCAAACCCTCGTGTACTCGCTACCCACCTATAGGTACTTTATGTCACCTGTGCAGCCGGGGATGGGTATGGCCGTTCCATATGCAGGCGTAATCTCTGAAGAACTTCAAGGAGAGCCGACTCAAGGGCCGGTATGGCCAACAAACTTGCTTGCGGCTAAACAAAAAAGACGGCACGGACAGAATCTGCCCGTGCCGGGAGGCCAGTGACGCAACTTGTTGGAGCAAATCCTGTGAGCCGGGTAGAGAGCATCCGCTCCGATCAACAACCAGCTTCCGGTGTCACCTTGCCTCTGAACTGAACATAGAATAACAGTTTTCTGGATATCGGCAAGGGCCCATATCCAGTTTTTGGGAGAAAGATTTCCACAGCTTCAAGGAAATCTGAGCAGCTCGTCAATCATTTATTCTCCTACCCACCATGCTGTATAGCAGACAAGAGGGGAATCCCGAGGCAAAGACGCCGACGGAAGGGAAGAAAACACCCGCCTGGCGTGTGGCCCTTCTGCTGCTCAGCTCGGCCTGCTTGAGCGGCATTGCAGTGGTGATCTGGAACCGTCAGTCCCTTAAGAACATGCGGGCCATTCGTGCAAACTCCCCGCGGGCTTCGGACGAGTTTATTTAGTCTTCTCCGGAAGCTGGGAATGACCCTGCGCCTGGATGGCATCCCTTAGCTCTTCCCAGACTCGTGGCGGAATGGTTAAAAACGCATCCACCACGCGTGGGTCGAATTGTGTACCGCCACAGCGGGCAATCTCATTGCGGGCCGAGGCGAAGGGAGACCCGCGCCGGTACGGCCGATCTGAAGTGATGGCGTCCAGCGTATCGGCTACGGCGAAGATGCGCGCCCCCAAGGGGATTTCCTCGCCCTGCAGCTGCCGCGGGTACCCGCCGCCATCAAAGTGCTCCTGATGGCTGTAGACGATATCGGCAGCCTCCCGCAGGAAGGGGATCTTTCGCACAATCTGGTAGCCGGACAGGCAGTGTCGCCGCATGATGACCTGCTCTTCGGGGTCAAGCCTGCCCGGCTTGAGCAGAATCGCATCGGGAATCGCCATTTTGCCGATGTCGTGAAGGAAAGCTCCATGCTTGATGGTTTTCATGTCCGCGGGTTCAATCTTCATGGAGCGCGCGAGCGCGATCGTGTACGCGGTAACCCGGCGGGAATGGCCTTCCGTTTCTGAATCCTTCAGATCGAGCGCGTCTCCAAGCGCTTCCAGGGTGGTGTCATAGGAGCGCTCAAGCTCAAACATGGCTTCCCGCAGGAGGCTGGTGCGCGCTTCGACCAGGTGCTCCAGGCTGTGGCGGTAGGTCGTATTCCGGCGCGCCACACTTCCAAAGGCAACGCCCCGCTCCACCATGCTGAGCAGCGCTTGTTCCTCGAAAGGCTTCAGAAGCACATCGTAAGCACCGCTGCGCATGGCGGAAATCGCGGTCGATACCTCATGAACCGCGGTCACCATGATCACCGGCATCTGGAGCTCGCGGCTGCGCAGCTGTTCCAGCAGCTTGATGCCGTCCGAGCCTGCCGTCGTCAGGTCGGTGATCACCAGCTCAACCGAGCGCACAGCAAGCGCGCGCAGGGCGTCCTCACTGTTGCGCGCGCTTTCGACCGAGTAGCCCTGCTTGCGGAGTACAGACACCACCATCGTGCGTGCAAGCTGCTCGTCATCGACGACCAGAACTCTTTCCCCCGCCATTACTCCCTCTTCCCTTGTGCTAATCGGCACGTGCGTGTTTAGCCGCTACCTCTGTCCCAGTACAAAACAAAGCGTGTTTCCGTCAAGGCCTCACGGCACACTCCGATGTGCCCAAAGGAGGTAAGCTACATACTACAAGGTACTTGCAAACCGTTTTCCCCAGGCTTTCCTTACGAACCACGGCACCAAACATAAGAACAGGAGTCGCCCTTGCTGGACTGGAATCGGCAACAGCGCGGAATGCACGGCATGGTGGTTTTAGAATCGCAGGAACGTACCGCCGAGCAGAAACAACAGGATGTGTTTGAAGCGCACCGGCATCGAGTCTTTTCAGTTTCTTTCTACATGACCAGCAGCGAAAGGGAAGCGGAAAACATCCTGACAGGTACCTTCGTGCAGGCCTTTACCGCCGCTGCCGAACCGGACGCCGTCGAGGTGGACAGGGCGCTTCTTGCGGAGCTGCAGCAACGCTTTACCCTTGCGCCCTGCGCACCGGCGGAGCCGACAGAAGGCGTGGGGCTGCCGTGCGGGCAGGTTCGGCGCACCGATCTCGAAGAAGCGGTGGGAACACTGCCGTGCCGCGAACGGCTCGTTTTTCTGCTGCGTGATGTGGAAAGCTATCCAGCAATGAAAATCGCATCTCTGCTCAACTGCCCTGAAGCCGAAATTCATCAAACGCTGATTTCCGCCCGCATCCGCCTGCGGAATGCGCTTGCAATTTCGCGGGAAGCACGGGTACTCACACCCATCGTGGAAGAGGTTGTGGTCTTTTCCTCGGCGAGTACTCGAGGCGCGTAAGACTGTTCTGTACCGGCTGCCGCGGTCAATCAGTCCGGTTTGGGACTGGCGTTTGCCCGAGCTTCCCTGCGGGCGCGCAGCTTCGTTGCCCAATCCTGCTTATTCACCTGACGGGAACGTCCGATCCCCAGCGCCCCCGCCGGCACATTTTCGGTGATGCAGGAAGCCGCGGCAATGTAGGCACCCTTGCCGATTGTGAGCGGCGCGACCAGCACGGAGTCGCTGCCGATAAACGCTTCTTCGCCGATGCGGGTCTGGTGCTTGGCTGCTCCGTCGTAGTTGCATACGATGGTGCCCGCGCCGATATTCGCGCCCGCGCCGATCTCCGTGTCCCCCAAATACGCGAGATGGTTTGCCTTCGCGCCTGGCCCCATGCGTGTTTTTTTCAGCTCCACGAAATTGCCCACATGCGCTTCGGCACCGACCACGCTTTCCGGACGCAGATGTGCATAAGGGCCCACGATCGCGCGATCGCCTACTTCGGAATCCACGAGGATGGAGCCGTGACGCAGGTGGACGCCATCACCCAGCGTAGTATTTTCAAGCACCGAGTACGAGCGCAGAAGACAGTCGCTGCCGACCCGAGTGCGCCCCAACAGCTGCACAAAGGGTTCGATGACCGTGTCCGGGCCGATCTCCACATCGGCATCGATCAGCGCGGTATGCGGCTGAAAGATCGTAACCCCTGCGTCCATGTGACGCTCCGCCGTTTGCCGGCGGAGGGTAGCATCCAGCGCCATCATTTCGGCGATGGTATTGGCTCCCAGCACCTCCTCGGCAGAAGGAGCTTCCAACGCAAGCACCCGCTCACCCCCAGCGTTCAAAAGTGCAGCTATGTCCGTCAGGTACAACTCGCCCGTGGTGGCGTTCGGTTGGATCTGTCCGATGTGCGTGCGCAGTGCCGGCACGGCAAAGGCATACATGCCCGAGTTGATTTCGCGCAGGTGCTGTTGTTCGGGCGCGAGCGACTTCTGCTCAACAATAGCTTCTACTTCAGGCATATCGGAAGAGCGTCGCACGATGCGCCCGTAGCCGAACGGATTCTCAACGGCGGCGGACAGAATGGTCATGGCCGCGTGCTCCCGGGCGTGGAAATCGCGCAACGCCGCGACCGTGCTGCTTTTGAGCAGCGGCACATCGCCGGACAGGATAAGCACATCGTTGTAGTCGGTGAGCGCCGGCAAGGCCGATTGAACGGCGTGGCCTGTGCCGCGTTGCTCTGTTTGCAGCACAAACTGCACACCCGTGTACTCCACCGCGGCACGCACCCGCTCTGCCTCATGGCCCACAATCACATAAACATCGCCTGGCGGAACAAGCGCAAGCGCCGCGTCGATGACGTGGAGCAGCAATGCCTTGCCGCCGATCCGGTGCAGGACCTTGGGGCGCTTGCTTTTTAGGCGCGTTCCTTTGCCCGCAGCCAAGATAACGATTGCCAGTGACATGGAGAACCTTTCAAGGAAAAGCTACTGCGCCGCACCGCTCGGGGCACCGCTGCCAAGCTGCTGCCGCAGGGCAGGGGGAATCGGAATCGTGATGTCGATCGGGTGTGCAGTGCCGAGACCCAGCTTAGACAAGGGTTCCCCGAACTCAGCCTGGTTACCGACCACCAGCACCGCGAGCTTGCCTGTATCGACATGCGCCTTTGCCACGCGCTCGAGATCGGCCACTGTCACCTTTTCTACCCCCGCCCGATAGCGTTGAAGGTAGTCCGCCGGATAACCGTAAAAGGCCAGCCGCGCTGCCGCGGCGAGCACCTTGCCCGGCGTGTCGTAGTTGAAGATAAAGCCGTTAAGCACCTGATCTTTCGCCAGTTTCAGCTCATCTTCGGTGAAAGGCTTCGTCCTGAGCTCCCCCGTATCAGTCAACATGGCGGCCGTTGCCGCCTCAGTGCTTTCACTTTTTGTAGAAGCGGTGACGCGGAAGCTGGCAGGGTGATCCCAGCCCGCGCCGAAGCCGCCGCCCACGCTGTAGGCAAGGCCCCGCTTGGTGCGTACATCCTGGAACAGCCGCGAGCCGAAGCCGCCGCCGAAGATTTCGTTTAGCACGGAAAGCGAGTAAAAGTCCGGGTCATCGCGCCGGATGCCCAGACCCAGAATCGCAATGTTGCTCTGGTTCACGTTCTTCATATCGACAATGTATAAGCCGGGCTTCGGACCGGGAAACGACTCCTGTCGCGTAGGCAGTGGTTGACCCTTGGGCAACGCGCCCAAGGAGGCGCGAAGCCGGGCTTCCATGTCCCGGGCGTCGAAGTCGCCTTCCACGCCGACAATCATATTGTTTGGATGGACAGTCAGAGCGTGAAAGCCGGCAAGGTCCCCGGGGGTGATGCCGATCACATCCGCGATTTCTGGGGTACGCGCATATGGGCTGTCGGCACCGTAAACCAGCTTTGCGCTTTCCTGCGAGGCAACCGCGCCGGGGTCTTCATTGCGGCGCAGAATGCCCGCAATCGCTTCCTGCTGCGCCAGTTGCAGCTTGCGGAGGTCGAACTTCGGATGCAGCAGCAGGTCCACCGCCAGACCAAGCACCTGATCGTTGTCCGCCTTCAGGCACGACCACGAAACGGAGCTCGAGTCGACGTCCGCGGAAGTTTCAATCTTGGCGGCCTTGGCTTCGAGCAGGTCGTCCAAAGCGTCACCGCTTATCGTGGCCGTGCCGCTGGTGCGCCATACTTCTCCGTACAGTCCCACCAAGCCGGCTTTGGCCGCCGGCACGTCCCGGCTGCCGCCGTGCATTTCCACAAAACCGCTGACGAACGGCAGCTCGTGATCTTCCTGCAACAGAATAAGAACACCGTTGGGCAGCTCGACCCGGCGCGGCTCGACCGGCGTGAATGGGGCTAGCGGCGCCACGGCAATCTGTTCCCACGCGCCGGGCTGCGCTGCCTGCCGCGCATCCGGCGGCACCACGGGATGGCCCACTTGCGCGAGCGCCGTCGCACTGGAAAGAAAAACAGCAAGGAAAAAGCGCTTCATTGGGCGGCTCCTGTCTGCTTTTCTGCAGTCTGCGCCGGCGCATCGATTTGCGCGTAGGTGCGGTTGGCGCTGATGAATATATTATTCGCAACCCGCCGAATATCGGCTTTACTCACCTTATCCACCTGGTCGAGCTGTCGAAACAGTTCGCGCCAATCGCCATACCGAAGCTGGTAAGTGGCCAGCTGTTCGGCCAGGCTTTGGTTCTCATCGAGTCCCCGCAGCAGGCTCGCGCGGGTGCGGGTTTTAAACATCTGCAACTCTGCGTCGGAAACATCGGCCGTGCGCAGTTTATCGATTTCTTTATGAATGGCTGTTCGCAGCTCCGCATTAGTATGGCCCGGCGCCGGAACGGTAAAAAATCCGAACAGGCCGGCATACTTAATCCCCGGAAAGCCGGTGAAGCCTTCCGCCTCGACCGCGATGCGCTGGTCGCGCACCAGGCTGCGGTACAAACGCGAGGTCCGGCCGTTCGAGAAGATATCCTGAATGGCGTCGTACACCGAATCGTCCGGATCGTGATAGTCGGGTCGGTGGTAGCCCTCAAGGTAGATCGGCTGCGAGGGGTCCTGGAGCGAAACGGTGCGCTCGCCGGTTTGAGGCGGCTCCACTGTAATAACGCCAAGTGGTTTGGGGCCGCCGCTGGGGATGGCGCCGAAGTATTTCTCGATCATCGGCAGGGCCTGCGCATTTGTGAAGTCCCCCACCACCGCGATCGTGATATTAGACGGCACATAATAATGTGCGTGGAATGCCGCGGCCTCGGTTGCGGTGATGTGGTCGAGCTCGCTGGCCCAACCTACGCCGGGCCGCTGGTATGGGTGGGCGATGTAAGCCGCTGCGAGGAACTGCTCCACCAGCCTGCCGACCGGGCTTGTGTCGATGCGGAGACGGCGCTCCTCTTCGACGACGCTGCGCTCCCGATAAAACTGGCGCGGCACGGGATGGGCGATGCGGTCGCTTTCAAGGTAGGCCCACAGCTCTAGCCGGTTTTCCGGCATCGACCAAAAATAGCGCGTGTCGTCCAGGGAGGTTTCAGCGTTCAATCCCGAGGCCCCATTTGCTTCGGCAATCTCGGTGAACTCGTTGGGAATAACGTATTGATTGGCGTCGCGCTCGGCGGCCTCAAACGCGTCGTGAAGCTGTTTGAGTTTTCCCGCGTCCTGCCCCACACGCTTCAACTGTTCGGCGTCATAGGCGGCGTACGCGGTTTCCAGCTTAGCCAGCGCTTCTTTTTCCGCGGGGTAATTCTTTGTGCCGATGTCTTCGGTGCCCTTGAAGGCCAGGTGCTCAAACATATGCGCCAACCCGGACTGCTCCGTCGGATCGTTCGCGTCACCCGCGTCCACAATAGTGAAGTACGAAAAGACCGGTGCGCCCTTGCGCTCGCACAAGAGAAGCGTGAGCCCGTTCGGCAGTACCTTAACTGTTGTGCGCGCTTCAAAGCTCTGAAGCGCGCGAGCCGTGTCGCTTTGCGCGGATGGGCCTTGTGCCCAGCCCAGGCCTCCGGCGAGCAGCGAAGTGATTGAAAGAAGGCAGCAGACAGAGCGGAGCGGAAGGCGCGGCATCGATCTCCAAAGGCAGCGCTTTCGCATGGAAAGAAAGCTGCTTCCATCAAGGGTACATGGTCGGAGCTTCGCATCAAGGGCTGCGCCGGAATTTCGCAAAGCGCAGTGATGGAAACGGGAAACAGTTCCCATTTTGGAAAACTCGCGGCCGATTGTAAGAGCGGATGGCTTTTTCCCCGGCTTAGGCGAAATCTGGAACGGGCACAATTACTGAAAACAGCCGCTCCGCGAGGGTTGCCGTTGATCGTACGTTACGGGCGCTCCTGCTGGCTGATTTTCCAGGCGCGATCCGCCGGGGCAGCCGCGGTGAAGTACAGCTCCTCTTGCACAAACCAGCTCTCCCTTAGGCCAACCGGGAACAGCCGCCACGAGTTTGAGTCGGTTTCGCATCTCTCTGCTGTTTGAAGGACAGCACAAAACGCGGTGTCTGCATCTACTGGGGAGACACTGCTTCGATGCGTGTGCTCAAAAACGCGCATGAATCTTGAGAAACAGCAGATGGAGGAGAACGATGTCCAATAGTTCTGGTGGCGGTAGTTTCAGCTGGTTTCTCGCGGGTCTCGGGTTGGGGTCCTTGCTCGGCGTCCTGTATGCGCCCCGTCCGGGCCAGGAAACGCGTGAGGAGCTGGTCGCATCTGCCCTCGGCTCCAGCGAATATGTTCGGCAGCGTGCACGCGAGGCCCAACAGAGCGCGGGCGAGTATGCAACGCGCGGCAAAGGTCAAGTTTCCGAGTATGCCTCCAAAGGAAAAGACCAACTGAACCAATATGCCAGCATCGGTAAAGATCAGGTAACCGAATACGTGTCGCGCGGTAAGGACGCTGTTGAGGCCGGTCGGCAAAAAATCAATGAAGTTTACAGCCAAAGCGCGCATGCCATCGCCGAACAGAAAGAAAAGCTGGCTGCCTCCTATGAGGCAGGGAAGCAGGCGTATGTCGAGACCACAGCGCCCGTAACACCGAAAGAAGAGCTCATTCCGAGCAGCACCACTCAGAGTAGCTAACTAAACCCGGAAAAGCGGAGCCGGTCGCGACCGTCCGTCTCCGCTTTCCAACGGAAACTACAAGAGCCTCCATCATGACGCATACCTTATCGCTCATCTTTGTTATTTTCTTCGTCATCAGCGTTGTTTTGGAAATCGGCGTCCTGCTGGGGTTGGCAATTGGGGCTTACTTAGCTTTCAAAAAGGTTCTCAAGATCCTTGAAGACCTGAAAGCGAAAGCTCTTCCTATCGTGGGAAGTGTGCAGAACATCGTTCAAGATGTTAGTCCCAAGGTTAAAACTATCTCGGGTCATCTTGTTGAAATTTCCTCCACGCTGCGAGACCAGACAAAGCATGTCAACAGCACAGTGGATGAAGTGGTAGATAAAACACGGGCGCAGGCCAGCAAAGTCGATGATATGGTATCCGCCGTTTTGGGTAGCCTTTCGCATGCCGGATCGACAGTCTCAGAAGGTGTGTCGAAGCCTGTACGTAAGGTCGGAAGTGTGTTGCAGGGCATCCGCGCCGGTCTAGACAGCTTGTTTACCCATTCTTCGAACAAAGATGCGCACAAAAATGGCACGACGCAGGTTTATGTTGAGGACGAAGTGTATCGGGGCTGAAAGTGACAGCTCCAACCTAGGAGGCAATCCAACCGCCTCCTATTACTTCCTCGCCGTCATAAAATACGGCTGCCTGACCCGGTGTTACGGCGCGCTGGGGTGCGCTAAATCTGACTTCAACTCCATCTGCGCTACCCCATAGCGTTGCGGGCGCAGGTTCATGGCGATGTCGGATTTTAGCTTGCACGCTCATGCCATCGGTAATGCCTGCAACGCTGACCCAATTCAGATCCCGCACCAAAAAGGTCTTCCGCATAAGCTGCTCTTCCGTTCCTACGACAACATCATGCGATTCAGAGTTGATCGTCAGTACATAGAAGGGATTGGGCCCCGAAAGTCCCAATCCCTTTCTCTGGCCCACGGTAAAGTTGTGGATGCCATGATGATCGCCGAGTTGTTCGCCGGCAGTACTGACCAGGGCTCCCTTGGTTTCCGGCGTAGCTTGATCCTGCTCATCTAAGTAGGCGCTGATAAATTGCTTGTAATCTCCGCCCGGGATAAAGCAAATTTCCTGCGAATCCGGTTTTTGCGCCAGGGAAAGCCCATATTCCCCAGCCAGCGCCCGTACCTGCGGTTTGGTATACCCGCCCAGCGGAAACAATGTCCGACTCAGCTGTTCCTGCGTCAGTCCAAACAGGAAATAAGTCTGATCTTTGGAGCGGTCCGCAGGCCGGCTCAGGATCCAACGCCCGCGCTCTCCGTCCCATGCATTCCGCGCATAATGGCCGGTCGCGATGCGGTCCGCACCGATCTGCCGAGCGGTCAGCAGCAACTGGTCGAATTTCAAGTGGTTGTTGCATAGCGAGCAGGGAATCGGCGTACGTCCGGCCAGGTACTCGTTCACAAAGGGCCGCACCACATCGCGCTCAAACCGAGCTTCCTCGTTCACAACGTAATACGGCATTTCCAAAGTTTCGGCCACGCGCCGTGCGTCATACACATCGTCCAGTGAGCAGCAGCGTCCCTGCACATGCTCGGGCATACCGTCGCGCCCGGCCAGGCGGCGCTG
Organism: uncultured Acidobacteriaceae bacterium; assembly: GCA_964244985.1. Classification (GTDB taxonomy): domain Bacteria; phylum Acidobacteriota; class Terriglobia; order Terriglobales; family Acidobacteriaceae; genus EB88. The sequence goes on along the minus strand of CAXTKZ010000032.1, from coordinate 15,269 downwards.
GTTCCAGAGCTGCAGAGTCAGGCCGATCAGCTCGCGCCCCTCCGCCTTCAGCATCGCCGCAACCACGGATGAGTCGACCCCGCCCGACATCGCCACCGCGACTGTGTTATTCCAACGCTCCGTCACATATCCAGTATCGCTCACCTGCCTCAGTGCATCGTGGAGGCAGCCACAAGCGCATCGAGGGCGGAGCTTTGGCTGCCGGCATCTCCTGTGCTGAACGGCCCGGACCACGCCTGCCCGAACTGGTATCCCGGGCCTTGAGAGCGGGTCCAGATGCTTTGGGCATTCTTGCTTGCGAATGCTTGATAGCTGTGCCGCGGCGCCCGTTTCTGCAGGTCCGCCAGGTTGCGCAGGAACACGCCCTTGAACTGCACGCCGTCGTCGCCGCATTTCGGTTCGCATCCGTCCTGCAATATGCCGTCGGAGTCGACTAGGCGCGTTGTCGCAGCGGACGCAATGGCCGCGGCCGGCACCAAAACCGCCTTTTCACCATACTGCCGGCTGAGCTCAGCGAGGCCGCCTATCACCACGCCCTGGTTGTACGACCAAGTCTTTTTCCCATTGTTTCCACAGGTCGCTGTGTCCAGGCCATCATTCACAAGGCCTTGCGCGTTGATCATCCCGGACTGTTGGAACCAGGCCCACTCCTTCTTCGCCCACTCCAGGGCCTGCGTACGCTGCGGCTTGGGGGCGCGCTTCGCGAGGTGGGCGGCAACGGACAGAAACAGTTCATTCGCGATCGCTGCTTTGTATTTTCGGTCCTTGCTCCACCAGATCCCGCCGCCGCAGGTTGCATCCCAGCCGCCGGTCATGTCGGTAAAAATCGACTGTGCCGTGTCGAGGTACTCCCGCTTATGCGTCAGGTCGTAAGCGTCGATCCAGGCAAGCGCCCACCAGCCCTCATCGTCGTAGTAATCGTTCAGAAAACCCTTGTACTTGTGGGGAGCCTGCTGGAGGCTGTTCGCAAAAACAGGGTAGTAGGCCTTGCTCTTCACCAGCCGCGAGTAGTCGGCAAGCACCGTGATGGCATTAGCGGAGTTCCACCAACCTGCCGTCCTGTAGAGTCCGGTGTTTTCCTCATACCATGACTGCAGGGTGCCGATACCGAAAGCAGCTTGCTGCTTGAGTGGTGTATCGGCGGGCGGGGTCAACGCGGGCGCTTGCGCCCGACCGGCAGGAAGTGCTGCGGACACTACCAAAAGCGCAACAATCAGTCTCGTAAGCATTCGACCCAGCCTCCTTACGCAAGCACTGATCAAAATACCACCTGAGCTTGCAACCGCGGCGGGACAGGGTTCCATCGGGCCGCATGGTTTTTCCGTTGCGCATCGAAATGAACATGGAACCCGGCATTCTCGCTCTCTCCAAGAGCATCATTGAGTACCTGGCACGGGGCGTCGAGTTCGCTGCCGCCCTCATCATCGCCCTCGCTGCGCTTGAAGCCACGGTCAAAGCCGTCGCCATCTTTTTGCGGCGCAACGCCCGGCCGGAGGAGAACAACCAGGTACGGCTCACCCTGGCGCGGTGGCTTGCGGTCGCGCTTGAGTTTGAGCTTGCCGCGGACATCCTCAACACAGCCGTAACGCCTACCTGGAACGACATCGAAAAGCTCGCCGCCATCGCCACGCTCAGGACCGCGCTGAACTACTTTCTCGAAAGGGAGATTCAGCAGGAGTCCGCGCCGCAACAGCGTGCCGCCGAACATGCGGTTATGGGTTCGCAGAACAGCCCGCTCCGCAGCCATGGCCGGGATTGAAGGCAGCCTGATCGCCTTGGGTGGCAGCATCATTGAGATGTTTGCTGCCTGTGTTGTCGCTTTTCACGCGGCAATGGCTTTGGCATCGATCATGCATGACCGATCGGGCGACCGGGCTCGCGTCCTGATCGCCGAGGGTGTGCTCGCCGCACTTGGATTTTCACTCGCCGGCACATTGCTTAAAACAATTGGGCTGCAAAGCTGGATGGAGATTCGTTCGTTCGCGTTTATCTGGGTGTTACGGACGATACTGAAACGGGTGTTCCGGTGGGAGCGGGAGATGGTGCTTCGTCGGCGCGCCACAGCTGCGCCGGAGTGAAAAGCCTTATGCGGAAGCCCGCGCATAGACCGGACTCAATTCGCGCAGCCGCGCCACGGCGCGGGGCACTAGTTCAAGCGCTTGATCGACCTCATCCTCGGTCGTGAGCCGGTGGAGCGAGAAGCGCAGGCTCGCCCGCGCCCGATGAGCGCTCAGTCCCATGGCGGTGAGCACATGCGAGGGCTCGGTCGCTCCCGACGCGCAGGCCGACCCTCCCGACAACGCCAAACCTTTCAGGTCGAGCGCAATCACCAGCGCTTCGCCTTCCAAATGGTCGAACCACAGATTCGTCGTATTCGGCAGGCGTGCACCGGATGTAGTGGGACCGTTCACACCGCATTCGTCAACCGCTGCGAGCAGCCCTTGCTCCAGCCGATCCCGCATCCCCGCGATGCGGTTTACAGTGCCGTCCGTCAGGGCTTGGTGACCGAGCCGCGCCGCCGCTCCCAGGCCGACAATCCCAGCCACGTTTTCAGTCCCGGCGCGCCGCTGGCGCTCATGTGCGCCGCCATACAGCAAAGGCTGCAAGCGAACCCCGCGCCGCACCCACAGTGCCCCTGTGCCCTGGGGTCCATGCAGCTTGTGCCCAGACAAGCTGAGCATGTGCGCGCCCAGTGTTTGAACGTCGACCGGCATCTTGCCGAGGGCCTGCACCGCGTCTGTGTGCAGCGGCACGCCCCCGGCCGCCGCGATGCGGCCGATTTCCTCAAGGGGCTGCAGTGCACCGGTTTCGTTGTTGGCGAGCATGACACTGATGAGCCGGGTATCGGGCCTGAGAGCGCGGCGCACATCGTCCGGCGCAACAACACCCTCGCCCGAGACAGGCAGATAGGTCACTGTTGCCCCCCGGCGCTCCAGCGCCTGCGCCGCATGGAGCACTGCATGGTGCTCAGTCACACTGGTGATTAGGTGCGCGGGCTCGCCCGCATCAAGCGCTTTCGCAACCACACCGAACAGCGCCAGGTTGTCGCTTTCCGTTGCGCCGCTTGTAAACACGATCTCCGACGCGCGGGTGCCGAGGGCCCCCGCAATTTCCTCGCGCGCCCCTTCCACCGCCATGCGCGCCTGCTGCCCGTAGTGATGGATGGAGGAGGCATTGCCGAAGCCGCCCATCAGCCATGGGCGCATTGCCTCAAACACCTCAGGAAGGAGGGGCGTGGTGGCGTTGGCGTCCATGTAAATGCGCTGCACGGTTCCTATAAGATTACGCCGCGCCGACGCGGGATTCTGCTAGGCTTGCTGCGATATCGAAGCTGCTTTCCACGCAAACTCGAGGAGTTCCCATGCGTTTTCGTTTTGCCCTGCACACCTTCCTTCTTGCCGCCGCAACGCTTCCGTTTGCCGCTTTTGCTGTTGAACCTCCCACAGACGCGCAAGTCGGCGCTAAAATCGCCCCGGCGCAAATCTTTACCGGCATGCTCCAGGAAGAAGCGAACGAGTTCGTCGGCGCGGCCGAAGCCATGCCTGCCGATAAGTTCAACTTCGCGCCGCCGGCAAACGCGGGCAAATTTGACGGTGTGCGTACATTCTCAGCTGAAGTCAAGCATGTCACCGAGGCAAACTATGGGCTGTTTCACAGCTTCAACGTCCCCGGCGCGAAATCCCGCGATGAGATCGAGAAACTGACGGACCGCGATCAGATATTGGCCGCGCTGAAAGACTCCTTTCAATATGCGCAAAAAGCGATGGCGACGATCACGCCCGAGAACGTATTCGTTGTCCTCGATGCACGCGGAGCGACCCGGGCCGGCGTGGCTACCCACGCGATCGCGCACCCACAAGACCATTACGGCCAGATGATTGAGTACCTACGCATGAATGGCATCGTGCCGCCAGCCAGCCGGAAGTAAGGACCCCCTACGCGGGAGGCGCCCACTTCGTGGGGAGTCTTTTCAAAGCAAAGAGCGGGCCTTTCGCCCGCTCTTTGCTTTGACCAGTACACGTCCCGAAGGGACCGCGAGCCGCGTAGGCGGTTTATCTCTCTTCCATCGGCACATACGCCGCTGGATATGCGGGCCCTGTGTACTCGGCGCGCGGGCGGATCAGCCGGTTGTCGTCCAGCTGCTCGATCACATGCGCGGCCCAGCCCGCCACGCGGCTGATGGCGAAGATCGGCGTGAACAAATCGATCGGGATCCCAAGCGTGGTGTAGGTCGAAGCGGAGTAAAAATCCACGTTCGCGTTGAGCTTCTTTTCGCGCTTGATGTACCCTTCAATCGCCTGCGACATGTCGAACCATTTCGGGTTGCCGTCGGCCTTGCCCAGCTCCTCCGACATGCGCCGCAAGTGCGTCGCGCGCGGATCTTCTGTGTGGTACACGCGGTGGCCAAAGCCGGAGATTTTCTTCTTCTCGGCCAGCATCTGCGTCACGTGCTCCACCGGGTCGGCCCCGGCTTTGTCGATGGCGAACAGCATCCGCATCACGGCCTCGTTTGCGCCGCCGTGCAGCGGTCCTTTCAGCGCTCCGATTGCCCCGGTGATCGCGGAGTGCATGTCGGCGAGCGTCGCGGCAATGACCCGCGCGGCAAATGTGGACGCGTTCAGCTCGTGGTCGGCATGCAGAATCAGCGCGACATCAAAGGTCTTCGCCGCGGTTTCCGACGGTTTTTCTCCGCGCAGCATCCATACGAAGTTGGCCGCGTGCGACAACGTTTTATCCGCCGGCACGACTTCTTTACCGCCGCGGATGCGGTCCCACGCGGCCACGATCATTGGCACCTGCGCGGTAAGCGCGAAGGCTTTGCGGAGATTGCTCGCGCGGTCGACTGCTTTTTCATCCGCGTCGTAAAAGGAAAGAGCGGAGACCGCGGTACGCAGGACCTCCATCGGTGTGGCTTCGCGCGGAAAGGCCTTCATCAACGCGACAATTGGCTCGGGCAGCTCGCGAGCTTGGGCCAACTCGTGTGAAAAGGCGTCGAGCTCTGCGCGCGTGGGCAGGGTGCCGTGCCACAGCAGGTAAGTAGTTTCCTCAAAGTTCGACCGCTCGGCAAGCTCGTGGATGTCGATGCCGCGATACGCGAGCACGCCGGCTTCGCCGTCAATCCAGCACACGCCCGAGTTCGCGGCGACAATGCCTTCCAAACCTTTTCCCGCTACAGCAGTTCCCATATCGCTCCATTGGTTTCTGCCGCGGCAGAGACTCGCTCAGGTTGAACCCGCAGCGGCCAAAGAAAAGTTATAGCGGAATGCGGAAACGCTTGTCACGGTTCCCCGACAGTCCACGGCGCTCAACCCGCAATGTCTGCCGGCTGCAGGAAGCGCTGGGGACTGAATGCGGCGAGGTCGACCGAGGGCTGCTGCCCCCCCAAAAGCTCCCGCAGAACATGCGCCGTCCCCGGTGCCAGCAGGATACCGTTGCGGAAATGCCCGGTGGCGATCCACACGCGCTCATCCAGCTTGCCGACGAGCGGCAGCGTGTCGCTCCAGCCCTCGCGGTAGCCGGGCCGCAAACCCGTCCAGCGCGCGGTGATGCGCCCTTCGAGGATGGGAGGCCACAGCGCGCCCGCTTCCTCCCAAAGCCGGTTGCCTGCTTCTTCGTCGACCGATCGGTTAAACCCCGCGTGCTCGACCGTTGCCCCGATGACAACCCGGCCGTCGCCGCGCGGCACCAGGTACAACTCAGGGGTGCGTATAACAAAAGGGAGGGCAGGGCTGCGTAGCGTGACTTCGATCATTTGGCCCTTGCGGGGAGCTACCGGCAGGGCGGGGATACCTGGCACGGAAAACAAGCCGGACCACGCACCGCCAGTTAACAAAAAGTCGTCTGCAGTGAGCGACATGCCGTTTGAAAGCTCAACGAAAACTTGAGAGATAGTGCGCCGGATTGAGCGCGCGGAAATGCCTTCCCGAACTACAACGCCCGTCGCACGAACAGCGCGCGGCAGGGCCGCGCAAAGGTCGCGCGGATCGAGGCTGCTTTCCTCCAGCAAAGTAAACCCATACTTGCCGGTCCGCAAGCCGGGCAACGCACACAGGGCGAAATCCTTACCGCCGGGCTTTCCCTGGAGTGTGCGCGTTGTGCGCAGCGGCACACGCAAGCCGCTCAGCTGCTCTATCTGTGTTGAAAACTCCGGATACAGCAGCCGGCTGAAGCGTGCGAAGGGCAGCAGCTCGGATGAGTTTTCAGGGTCCTCAACGGCGAGCATCCCGGCGGCGGCCCAGGAAGCACCTTCCATCACACGCCCCTGCTCAAGCACAGTGACACGAAGGCCGATGCGCGCCAGCTCCAGGGCACAGGAAAGCCCGATAATGCCTCCGCCGGCAATAACCACATGCTGCATGAGCCTATTTTAGGTCGGTGCGATCAACGCACCAGCCTGCGTATTTCCTCGACAGGGAAGCGGAAACTACCAACCACACACTCATCCACCCCGCGCTGGGAGCCGTCGAGAAAGCGCCGAAAGCTGCCGGTTTCCGGGTTGACGACGTAGATTGCCGGAATGCCCATCGCCTCATATTCGAGGAGCTTGCGATCTACGCGCAGGATGCGGTCGTCTGGGCTGAGCACTTCAAAGACGGCTAGCGGGGTGTGCCTGACAATGTCTTCGTAGGGAGCGTCGGAGCTGAGTACAGCCACGTCAGGAACACGGAAGCGGCTGACATTGGTTTGTACCCGCAGCTCGGGAAATACAGCAATCTGCCACGCGTCTTCATGCTGCTCCAGCCAGCGCTGGATTGCCTTTTGCCATTTGCTGTGGCCCCTGCTCCCCATCGCTCTCTCCTCTATTTCACCATCCACGTACTCGCGGTCGCCCTCCCAATCATGGTCGCCGTGGAGATACTCTTCGACAGACATCAGCTCCGTGTCGTGAGGTACAACGGGCAAAGCGCTCATGCAATTCCTCCTGCTCGGCTCAAGTCTAAACCCGTTCAGAGTTTCGGCTTCGGCTCGCGCAAGGCGAGGTCGCGCTGGTACTGGAACGAGATCGCGACAGAAAAATCCCGATGCGTATCCCAGGTTTGCTTGGTGATCGGGAAGGCAAACAACAGAAGCCCTTGCGCGGTTTGCCCCGGCTTCACTGTGAACTCATGCGGCAACAGCGTGCCTTCGGGCTGCTCCATGTGGGGCAGGGTGTGCAGCTTGGCAATGTCGCTCGGGCCGGCGGCATTCGCAAACTGCTGCTCGCCATCGGGCAGGGTCAAGGTGGCGCGCTGCTTTGTCGCGAACAGCGGCAGCTTTTTAGTCACGTTTTTCATGTCCATGGCGACCCACACATACAGCTCGTCTTCTTTCTGCACACTGCCGCCGTAGCCCTGGGCCATGGTGCCGCCCTGGCGAAACTCGGTGTGAAAAGGAACGACCGTGATGCGGCTGATTTCGCCATCGGCCGTGCGCGGCTTTTGCTGGTAAAAGATCAAAGCCCACGCGCCGAAGAAGAAGCCGCTGACCAGGAAAATAAAAAGAAAGGTGCGGCGGTTCTGAGCCTGGTCATAGGCGGGAACGTTTATGTGCATGGTTCTTATTTAAGCAGGGCGCGCCCGCAGCCCCGCCATGAACTCGCCGTAGGGTCGGGTATTCAGTACATCGGCCGCCGTAAGTCCCGCGCGGCGCAGCTGCCGGATGCCATAGCCAAGCTTGCCCAGGTGGGCTGCGGCGTGGGCGTCCGTGTCGATCACGAGCGTGCAGCCGAGCTCATGCGCCAGGCGTAGGTGGTTGTCCGACAAGTCCAGGCGCTCGGCCGCGGCATTGTGCTCGACGGCACAACCCAACTCGGCGGCGCGCTTCAGCACGGCGGTCACGTCGAAGCGCATGGGCTCGCGCTTCAGCAGTTGCCTTCCGGTCAAGTGGCCCATCACCCGCACATACGGGTTTTCGACCGCGCGCAGCAGCCGCTCGGTCTGCTCCGGCGGCTCCAGCCCGAAGTGCGAGTGCGTGCTTGCAACAACCATTTCCATGTGTGCCAGTACCTCGTCCGACAGGTCGAGCGATCCATCGACGAGGATGTCCACTTCAATGCCCCCCAGCACGCGCACACGGCCTTCCATGCGGGCGTCCACCTCGCGGATGCGCGCGATGTGCGCGAGGGCACGCTCGTCATTCAGGCCGTTGGTCATGGCGAGGTGCTTCGAGTGATCGGTGATCGCGATGTACTCGTACCCGAGCGCCGCGGCAGCTTCAGCCATGGCAAGGATCGTATCCTTACCATCGGTCGCGTCGGTGTGCATATGGAGGTCACCGCGGATGTCGCCGATCTCGATCAACCTGGGCAGCTCGCCCGCTTCAGCCAGCTCGATTTCGCCAATATTCTCGCGCATTTCGGGCGGAATCCATGCGAGCCCGAGCGCCGCGTAAATGTCTTCCTCATTTTCCCCGGCAACAAGTGAGCCATCCTCTACCCGCGCTAGCGCGTACTCGCTTAGGGTGTAGCCCTTGCGCAGCGCGCGCTGGCGGATGGACACATTGTGCGTTTTCGATCCCGTGAAATATTGGAGCGCCGCGCCGAACGAGCTCTCGGGCAGCAAACGCACGTCCACTTGCAGGCCTGAGCGCATCCGGAACGAGACCTTATTTGCGCCCTTGGCAAGCACCGTTCCGGCAAGCGGGTAGTTTGCCGTGTACTCGACTGCTTCGGCGACGCGGTCTTCCCCACAAGCAGGCCCGGTGACCAGGATGTCCAGGTCGCCCACTGTTTCGCGCCCGCGCCGCAGGGAACCCGCGCGCTCAATGCGGTCCAGGCCGGGAAACTCCCGCAGATAGGCAATCAGCTGGTCCGCGACACGCTCGGCTGTGCTGATAAGAAATCGGCCGTGGTTGCGCTTGTAGTCGGCAATACCGCTTTTCAGCTTTTCAAGCGCTTTCTCACCGAAGCGGGGCAGGGTCGCGGCACGGCCGTCTTCGAGCGCCGCTTCCAATTCTTCAATCGACCCGACTTGCAGCGCGTCCCAGAACAGCGCAACTGTTTTTGGGCCCATGCCGGGCAGGCGCAGCAGCTCCAGCATGGACGGCTTATAGCGCCCGAGAAGCTCTTCATGCAGCGGAAACGTGCCCGCCTTTTCGATCTCTTGAATGTTCGCGGCCATGCCCTTGCCGATGCCGGGAATGGCTAGCAGCTTTTTCGGCTCGCCTACCAGCGTGGCCAGCTGCACCGTGCTTGCTTCCACAGCTTCTGCCGCGCGCCGGTATGAGCGGATGCGGAATGGATCACCGGCTCCGATTTCAAGCAGGTCGGCGGTTTCGTCCAGCAAGGCTGCAATTTGGCGGTTTTCCATCTGTGTATTGGAACAGATGCGGACTCACCTTGAACGGGAAGCGCCCTGCCTCCGAACAACGAAAACAGGGCACGGATGCTTCTTTAGGCGATTTCGCGATGCCGAACGACCTGATCGGCTTGTGGGCCTTTTTGGCCCTGGATGACGTCGAATTCAACCTCGTCGCCTTCCTTCAAACTTTTATAGCCTTCAATCTGGATCGAGGAATAGTGCACAAAAACGTCCGGTCCATCGTCGCGGCCGATAAACCCAAACCCTTTTGCATTGTTGAACCACTTGACTTTGCCTTTGAAGTGTCCCACCGGCGATGCCTTCCTGTGTACATGGTGTGCTGCCGAAAACCCGCAGCAACGGGCTTCCGTAATAAAAGAGACGTAAGGGCCGCGAATTGGTTTCGCTTCGGCGGCCCCGGCGCGGCCCTGCCCGTTTTGACGGAACAGAACAATGTTTGCCGTACGTCTACTTTTGCTTTTTTCGTGCACGCCGCAGGTCGCGGTACGCGGCAATGCCGATCAGCGTTTTCCCGTCCAGCACCTTGCCCTCGGCGATCAGGGCCCGCACCTGCGACAGCGGCAGGGGAAACACCTCCAGCGTTTCATCGGCTTCCAGCTTCGCTTCGCCCGAGGTCAGGTCTTCGGCCAGGTAGATCTGCATCCACTCGCCCAGAAAACCGGGGCTCGCGTAATAGCGCACCAGCTCGGTCCATTGCTTTGCCGTGTAGCCGGTTTCTTCCAGCAGCTCGCGTTTGGCTCCGACGAGGCGGTCCTCATTCGGTTCAATCTTGCCCGCGGGCAGCTCCCACAGGTACTGGCCCGCGGCATGGCGATACTGGCGTTCCAGGATCACCAAAGGATCCTTTTTTCCCCGCTTGCCGGTCGTATCGACGGCCAAAATCACCGCCGAACCGTTGTGGCGGATGATGTCGCGCTTCGACACATGACCGTTCGGCTCGCGCACCTCTTCCTTGACGACCTTGAACAGCGGTCCTTCGTAAGCCACTTTCGAATGCAGCACCTCGCCCACGCCCTCATTGCGCAGGTCCGGTGCAATCTTTTTCTTACCCATGCAGCCTCCTTGTCCGATTGGGTTGGATGGCGGGGGATGCCCCCGCGCAACCAATGAAAGCGATGTGGTGGAACGGTCCATGGACGCACCGGTGGCTGCAAGGCCCTCGTGAGACACTGCAGGGAGCCATGGAAACGCAGTCCGCGCCCGGTGCATGTTATCCGCTGTCCGTCGTTCCCGGGCTGTCGCGCCTCTTTCTGGACTATGCCGCGGGCCACGCGGGCGCTTGGTACCCCACTAACCCTAATGGCGATGGCTGGATGCGTATCGCTGACGGCGCACCTGAGCCAAGAACAGCGCTGGCCGACCTTCTTGAAGCTCAAAACCGCGCCTTCCATGCGGGCCCAGAAACGCTTGCCGGGGTGGCAAAGCTCCGCTCGGGAGCGCGCGCGGTCGTCACCGGTCAGCAGGTGGGCTTGTTCGGCGGCCCGCTGTATACCTTGCACAAAGCGGCTTCCGCGATCCGGCTCGCGGCGCGCGCGACCGACAGCACCGGCATCCCGCATATCCCCATTTTCTGGCTCGCGACCGAGGACCACGATTTTGCGGAGATCGACCATGCGGCCCTGCGCGGACCGGATGGGCAACTGCATCCAGTGCGGCTCGCGGGGCATCCCGGGCTGAGGTCGGGCGCGCCGGTAGGTGGTCTGCGACTGGGTCCATCGGTTCTCGCAGCCCTGCAAGAGGCTGCGGCACTGCTCGGCGAGAACAATCCTGAGACCGAGCTGCTGCGCCGATGTTACCGGCCCGAGGCGACCTTTGCCGGGGCATTCGCACAATGGCTGGCCGCCACCTTTCGCGAGCAGGGGTTGGTGGTTTTCGACGCGGGCGGTCGAGCCGCGCATGCTCTCGGCGCAAAGCCGCTCCGGGCCGCGATTGAGCAGGCAGACGAACTGGAACAGCTGCTATTGGAGCGCGGCGCGGCGCTGACGCAACAGGGCTACCACGCGCAGGTATTGGTCAAGCCCGGTGCCGGCCTGCTCTTCCTGCTCGAGGGCGGCGCGGAAAACGAGCCCCACAACCGCCTGCCGTTAAAGCGCGAGGGGGGAAGGTGGATCGCCGGCCGGACCACCTAGACCAGCACAGACCTCCTGGCCATCCTCGACCACGAACCCGAACGCCTCAGCCCCAACGCGCTGCTGCGGCCTGTGTTTCAGGATGCGATCCTGCCGACAGCGGCCTATGTGGGCGGCCCGGCGGAAGTCGCTTACTTCGCGCAAAATGGTGTGCTCGCGCGGCACATCCTTCACCGGGAAACACCGGTACTGCCCCGCCTGAGCGCAACCCTGCTGGGCAGCCGCGAAGTGCGCACGATGGAGCACGATGGCATCGACCTTCCCGAGCTTTTTCGGCTCCCTGTTGAGGAGATGACGCAGCGGGTCGGGGCGCGCAACCTGCCTGCTGAAGGGAAGCGCAGGCTGCAAACCGCTGGTGCGGCGATGACGGCAGAGCTCGACGCCCTGCTTAACTGGACGGAGGCTGCCGACCCGGGGCTGCACCGCTCCGCCACTGTGGCGGCCGGCAAAATGCGCTACCAAATGAACCGTTTGCGCAGGCTGGGGGCGCGCTGGGAGCTCGAAAAAGATGCAAGCATCCGCAAGCGCATCGCCAGCCTTTATGCTGTTGTGTACCCCGGCGGGCACTTGCAGGAGCGCTCGGAAGGGGCGGCCTCGGCCCTGGCGCGGTATGGTTCGGCGCTGCCGGGGGCGTTGGTCGAGGCCGCGGGCGACCCGTGCCCAGGCCATAAACCAGTTCTGTTGTAAGGAGGTTCTTCATGGCAGAGAAGCAGGAACCCTTCGACATCAGCTGCCCTGAATGCGGCGGCAGCCTGCGCATCGATCCGGCGACGCGGGCCGTGATCGCACACACCCCCGCGCCGCGCAAGCGTACCTTTGAGGACTTTGAAACAGCAGCGCGTGCGATGCGTGAGGGCGAAGGCCGGAAAGAATCGCTGTTCCGAGAAGCCGTAAACGCCGAGAAAAACAAAGACGACCTCATGAGCAAGCGCTTTGCGGAAGCCGTGCGCAAAGCCAAGGAGTCGCCCGCAAGCGAGCGCCCTCTGCGCGACTTCGACCTGGACTGAAAATATTGGGCAGTGAATGGAGCGGCAAGCTGCATCCCAACGAATGCTGGAGGCTTAAGAATGGAACTGACACAATTGACATCGCACTCTAAAGACAAGGCTCTTGAAGCCGTGCCCGATCTGCACTGGTCGCACCACCTGGCATCTGCCGCATTGGTTGCAGGTGCCGTGCTGCTGGTGACTGGAAGAAGAAAACAGGCGCTCGGCATTGCCGTTGCAGGCGCTGCGATGACGCTGTTTGAGCGTCCTGAAGCCGCGCAGGAGCTGTGGACCACGCTGCCCGGCCACATCCGCAACGGACAGGATTTCCTTGTACGTGCCGAGTCGTTTATCGAGAAACTGGGCGAGCAGGCCATCAAGCTGCGGGAAATCATCGCCCGGCAGCAGGGCTGAACTCAGCCCGCAATCCCCAACTTCTTCTGTGCCGCCGGGCTGATGCGGTCCGGCGTCCAGGCGGGTTCCCACACCAACCGCACATCTGCCCAACTGATTTCCTGAATGCCCGCAAGGCGGTTGCGCACCTGCTCCAAAATCATGGCGTGGGCGGGGCAGCCCTGCGTCGTCATCGTCATGACGACCTCAACCTTTTGTCGGGAGAGAAAGCCCGGTGCGTCCAGGTCGGGCGCGACATCTACCCTGTAGATCAATCCCAGGTCGACAATATTGACCGGCAGCTCGGGATCGTTCACGTCGCGCAATGCGGTATAGACGTCATCTTGTGTCAACGGCATGGTTCTATTCTAGGCCGTCACTTGGTGCGGTCCACCAGGTATCCGGCCACTGCCGACAACCCGTCGGCATTCGCGCCGAATCCTTGCAATGCTTTGAAAGCTTCCTCGATCAGCCGCGCCGCGTCCCGCCGGGATGCGTTTACGCCATGCACCGCGGGCCACGTCGTTTTGTCGCTGGCTTTGTCTTTTCCGGCGGTCTTGCCCAGCTCTTCCGAGCTTTGCGTCAGGTCCAGCACGTCATCCACAATCTGAAACGCCAGCCCCGCCTTGCGCCCGAACTCCGTCAGTTGCCCGGTTTGCACCGCGTCCGCCCCGGCAAACAGCCCGCCCGCGACCACGCTCACACGGATCAGCGCCCCGGTTTTTGCGCGATGGATTGCTTCCACCGACTGGGAGGTGGGCATGGTGTTTTCGCCTTGAAGATCGAGCACCTGGCCGCCGATCATCCCATCTTCCGTGCCGGTCGCTTCGGCGATAAGACGGATAATGGCAACGCTCGTCTCGGGCGGGCACCGGAGCCCGGCCAGCACCCGGTACGCATGCGTTTGCAGCGCGTCCCCGGCGAGGATGGCAAGGGCCTCACCATACACAACATGGCAGGTCGGCTTGCCCCGGCGCAGGTCGTCGTTGTCGAGCGCGGGCAGGTCGTCGTGGACCAGCGAATACGTGTGGAGCATTTCAAGCGCCGCGCCCAGCTCGTCGATACCCTCCGGCAGGCGGCCGCCAACCGCACGGGCGGCTTCCCGCGCTAACACCGGTCGCAGGCGCTTGCCGCCCGCAAAGGTGCTGTGGCGCATGGCCGCGTGGATGGACGCCGGCACAGCCCCGGCGGGCGGCAGCAGCCGGTCGAGGGCACGGTCGGTCGCTTCGGCTCCGGTCCGCAGGAGGGCATGCACGTCAAGGGCGAGTGCTTGGCTCATGTCGGTTCATCATAGCGTGATGGAGGGTGACGCCGAAAAGAAGGAGAGCGGCACCCATCGATAAAAGGCGGCCCCACCAGACGTCGGGAGTGGTGCGCCAGCGAACCTCCAGGGTGCTCGGCTGCCCTACCCTTACAGCAATCAGCCCATCTTCGCGCGGCAGGCAGCGAAGACCGCAAGGCTGACCATCGAGCGTGATTTGCCAGGCCGGATTGCGCTCGAGCCGCAGCACGGCATAGCTCGTTTTTTGGGGCATAAGGCGCAGTAGTTTGTGTTCAGCGCTCCAATCCTGAACGTCCACACGGCCGATGGGGACAGTGCCCGGCACCCCCGCGCCCGCCTGCCAAGCCGGATTGGGTTCCGCGGAGTCGTCACCCAGGTCGGCGTCCGGGGAAGGGAGCAGGCGCACGGGCGGCAGCCCCTTCTGGATTTCGCCGTTGTCGCTGCCTTTTGCGGCATATTCGTCGGTGCCGGCGAACCCCGCTGGAAGCGCGAGCTGCGCGCGGGGGGCGTCTTCTTCATCGCAGGGTTGAAAGCGTGTCACGCCCGCCCACCCGGCCAGCCCTGTCGCGATCACGAGGGTCGCGGCATAGGCCCAACCGCCCCGTGGGGCGATGGAGGCCAGCAACAGTGCTGCCGCCGCGCTCGCCGGGAGCAAAAGTCTCCACGGAAATTGCAGAAAGGCGAGCTGCGGCAGCAGGTGCCAGACCGGGGCGCTTGGCCGCAGTTGGAGCAGAAGAACGGCGAGGAGCAGGAATGTCAGAAAGCCTATACCTGTTCCAGAGGATGTGTGCGTGCTTCGCCCGACATAAAAAGAGGGGTCATCCTGAGAAGCAAAGCGACGAAGGACCTGCTTCGGCTTTTCCCAATGACTGAAGTAGAAGCGAAAAGCAGGTCCTTCGCTCCGCTCAGGATGACCCTGGGGCGGATTGATCGGATGTGTGCGTTGTGTTTCGGGAGTGCCATGGGAATGGTTTCGCTCGCGCCAAAGCACCCTCACCCCCGCCGCCAGGCCCAGCCCCAGCGTCCACACCCCGATCCACGAAGCCGTGTGCAACACCGCCTGGTGAAATGCCCCACCCGTATGGGCGAACAGGAAGCTGTCCTCCACCCGCATGTCCTCGCCCACCGCGGCCTGAATGGCAACAGAGCGCTGCCCATACCAGGCAGGCAGCAGGAAGTC
>CAXTKZ010000031.1:0-29576 GCA_964244985.1 uncultured Acidobacteriaceae bacterium | reverse complement strand
ATGCCGTTCCCTACGGCGCGGGAACCAAGCCCCACAAGGTCGCGAACGATTTCGGTGCCTCGGTCGGCGGACCGGTGGTCATCCCGCATCTGTACAATGGCCACGATAAAACCTTCTTTTTCGGCACGTATGAGGGACTGCGTTTTCCCCAATCCGTGCTGCAGCAATACCTGGTCCCGACCGTAGCGGAAAAGCAGGGCAACTTCTCCCAGGAAGTCGCGACACTGCACAATCCGTTTACAGGCGGCGCGTATCCAAATGCCACTTTGCCCGCCATCAGTCCGAGTGCCCTGCCGTTTCTGTCCCTCTTCCCTGACCCAAACGTCGGCAACACACAGTCCGAGGCAGCCGCACAAGCCACGCTGGGATATAACTACCGCACGCTCAAGGACAACTCTATCCAGTCGAACCAGTTCGACGTGCGCGGGGACCAGGCTTTCGGATCCAAGGCGTTTGTGTTCGGCAGGTTTACCTGGAAGAACATCGGGCAAACTTCACCGAATAACCTGCTGCTGCCGAACCAGGATAACTTCACCCAGTACCGCATTTTTGCCAGCTCCTTCAATTACACCTTTACACCGGCTGTTTCCAATGAGTTCCGCTTCGGCTTTACGCTGGAGCAGGACGGCTCGACCAATCCCTTCAACGGCGCGGCCGTGACGAATGCAGCGGGCTTTCAGGGCATCGGCCCGAACTATCCGTTTAACGGCATCACCTATTTGGGTTTCTCGCAGCTGACTCCGCTTACAACGCCGGGCGGCAACGGACGGCTGAACACCAGCGAATCGTCGCGGCTGTTTCAGTATGTCGATAACCTGACCTGGCAAAAAGGCGGCCACACGCTGCGATTCGGCGGAGACATCCGCACAGAGCAGGCCAACACGCCGGTCGATGCCACGCCGGGCGACAACTATGGTGCGTTCAACTTCAACAACAGTGCATTTACGGGGCAGGAGTTCGCGGATTTTCTAATCGGAACGCCCTACCAGTCGCAGCCCGATAACATCACCACCAACAATCGTGGGCGGGCAGTAGCTTACTCCTTTTATGGTGAGGATAATTGGCGCGCGACGCCCAACCTGAACATCACGCTCGGACTGCGGTACGAGTATCACCCGCCTTTCTATGCGCTTGACGGCAACCTGGGCAACTTCGATCCCAGCGTGGCGAAGTCGGGCCGTCTTCTTTACCCGTCGGGCCATGCCGGGCTTCTTTCCGTACAAGAGTTGGCCAACTACAATGCCTGCCCCGCCGCCGGGATTGATAATCCCTACGCGACCGGCGGCACGGAGAACGGGGCACCCTGCACCCCTGTGGTTTCGAGCTCGCAGGCAGGCGTTCCGGACGGGCTGCGCAACGCTCCCAAATTGCGCTTTATGCCGCGCATCGGCTTCGCGTATCGCCCATTCAGCGACAATAAAACGGTGATCAGCGGCGGCGCGGGCTATTACAACATCACCACTTCCGGGGCTATCTTCTATGCGCTTGCCGGCACCCTTCAAAACAATGTGCAACTGTTTACCAACCAACAGACCGCGCAAGGACCGTTGTACGCGTTTCCGAATATCGGCCTGAGTTCGACTGCCTTTACGCCGCAGTTCGGTACCAACAGCTTTGTTTCAGCCAATGACATCCACTGGCACGATCCATACTCGCTGCAGACCGCGCTTACAGTTGAGCACGAATTTCCCGGGCAGCTCGCCGCCCGCATTTCTTATGTCGGTTTGCAAACACGCCACTTAGTTTGGCAGCCGAATCTGAACGACTTGCCTTTATCAAACACAACCATCGCCACGAAGCAGCCGCTTTCCGCTTTTCCTTTTCCCAATTTTCAAACCATCGACACCCGCGCGACCTCAGCCGGCGCGAGCTACAACTCGGTACAGGGCCAGCTCACGCGGCGCTTCCGCCAGGGTGTCTCGTTTTCCGCGGCTTACACTTATGCCAAGAACCTTTCCGACAACCAGGGTACCTATGGCGCGGCGGGTACCAATGCAAGCTCGTTCACCGACGAGCAGGGCGGCTATTACTCAACTTACGCGTATAACCGTTCTCTCGACTACGGCAACGTAAGCGCCACACGGCGTCATCGCGTGCTGCTGACCGGGGTGTCGGACGTACCTGTCGGCCGTGGACGGCATTTCGGCGGCAACATGCCGCGACTGGCCGATGCGGCGATTGGCGGCTGGCAGATCACCAACATCTTCGTGTACCAGACCGGCCCGTTTTTGACGCCGTACATTCCGTTCGGCATTGCCGACCCGTCCGGCACCGGCTCCGGCTCTTTGTTCTCGCGCCAGCAGCGGCCGGACCGCATCGCGCGCGGCAACACAAGCGCGCAAAGCCGGCACCAGTGGTTCAACACAGGAGCCTTTGCCTGCCCCGGTGGGGGGAACTTCGCAGCGCTGCAGACGCAGGGAGGGTGCTCGACCGGCATTACTTCGGCACCCATCGGACGGTTCGGCAATGAGTCGGTCGGCTCGGTTGTCGGACCCGGCACCGTCAATCTGTCCTCGGGCGTCAACAAGATCATTCCCGTGACGGAGCGTGTTCATCTCCGAGCCGAGGGTACCTTCACCAACGTGCTCAACCACACCAACCTGAACGATCCGATTCTTGACGTCACCAATCCCGCTTTCGGTTCCATCACGGCCGCGCGCGGGTCGGATTTCGGCGGCAATCGGACCGGACAGGTTTCATTGAAGCTGGAGTTTTAAACTGTCGATAAACTCGGCTCATCCTGAGAAGCAAAGCGACGAAGGACCTGCTTTATTCCCATGTTGCAAAGGAAAGCAGGTCCTTCGCTGCGCTCAGGATGAGCCATCCTCATTTAGGCTTTGACTCGGCACTCCCTCCTCAGGATGACCCATCCTCCAAGGTGAGGAACCGTGCACCATGCCCTGTGCTATTCTGAATTTGCGCTTCAGTGATTGGTTGTTCAGCAGTTCTCGCTCACAACAGCAAGACCCTTCTGCACAGTAGCTTCCACCAAGCCTCTACAGCGTACCCACCTCGCTTTCTAAGCAAGCACATGAGGTGCGGTCGGAGCTTGCGGCATTTGCGTCGCCGGCTCGTGGCTGCGTGCGGCAGAGCGCTTACCCGGCGCCTCCTTCCTTACGCATATCGATTTCGCCTCCCGCCCCGTTTTACGCGTGCGTAAGGCTTGCAGCAGACCCCGGCTTGTGGGCCCCGATAAACCGCGCAGGAAGTGCGCGCATGGGCCGCCGGTGTGTGTGCAAAGGATTTCATTCCAGATGTCAGAAACACCCCTATTTACAGATTTCGCGATCTCAGATTCCCTGAAGCATCGCTTGAACAACTGCGGTTACACAACGCCGACCCCCGTGCAGACCGGTGCCATTCCGCCCGCGCTTGAAGGTAAAGACGTGCTCGCGACCGCACAAACCGGCACGGGGAAAACGCTCTCCTTCCTGATCCCGATCGTTGAAAAGCTGCAGGCGGAAAAGACCCGCGGCGCGCTCGCACTCATCCTGTTGCCCACGCGCGAGCTGGCCATGCAGGTAGAAAAGGCTTTTAAACAGATTATGCCCGGCACCAGCGTGGCATTGGTGGTCGGCGGCATGGCGGAAGGTCCGCAGATTGAAGCCCTGCGCCGCGGTGCGCGGCTCGTGGTTGCAACCCCGGGACGGCTTGAAGATTACATCGGCCGCAGGCTGGTGCGGTTTGAAGGCGTAAGAATTCTCGTTCTCGATGAGGTCGACCGGATGCTGGACATGGGCTTCAAGCCCGCGATCCGTCGCATCGCCGATGTGCTGCCGAAAGACCGCCAAACGCTATGCTATTCCGCCACGCTCGATAACCAGATCAAGGAAGTGGTTCGCGACTACCTGCGCGACCCTGTTCGGATCGAGATCGGCTCCGTGTTGAAGCCGAGCGAGAATGTACAGCTCCAGGCGTATGAGGTCGAAGCCGATTCGAAGCTCGATCTGCTCACCCACCTCATCAAGTCCGAGGCGGGCTCATTTATCGTGTTCGTGCGGACCAAGCACGGTGCGGACCGCATCGCGATGCGGCTGGGCAAGGTGGGGATTGAAGCGGCGCGGATCCATGGCGACCGGACGCAGTCGCAGCGTAATGCTGCCCTACGGTCGTTCTCACAAGGGCGCGAGCGTGTGCTGGTTGCCACCGATGTAGCTGCACGCGGGATCGACGTACGGCACGTGGCGCATGTAGTGAACTACGACATGCCGCGCGAGGCGGAAGACTTTGTGCATCGCGTGGGCCGTACAGGCCGCGCGGAAGCGACGGGCACGGCTTCAACCTTTGTGGTGGGCAGTGAGAAGCGCGATCTGCAGAAGTTCGAGCGGCAGCTCAACATCAAGATCAAGCGCTTCCGGGTGCGCCCGAACGCGGCCCTGCCGGCAGCAGGCAAGGCTGAGTTGGCGTACGCCGCCTACTGATGCGGCTCAAGATACCCTTGGGTCATCCTGAGGAGTGAAACGACGAAGGACCTACTTTATGCCCCACCTCGCGTTGGAGTAGAAAAGCAGGTCCTTCGTTTCACTCAGGATGACCCTTTTTATTACAGCGCGAACTATTCCCCAGAAGCGCATAGGATTCACCGTCCGCTGGAACCGAAGCCCCGTGCTTCGCGTGTGCTCGTTGTAAGTTCCTCGACAACCTGAAACTCGAGGTGCGTCATGGCTTGGAACGGTGACATTTGCGCGATCTTGTCGCCGGCCCGGATTGCCACGCTGACGTCGCTCGCCTCGACTGCCGCGTCGAGCACATAGCCATCGTTGTTCTTTTTAAGCTGCAGGTGATAGCTAGGCTGGTTCACATTGATGAGACAAACTAAAATCTCTCCGCGATAGCCCGCGTCAATACGCCCACCTGCGTACGTAATGCCCTTTGCCGCCATGCTGGAGCGGTCGCCGAGTATGAAACCCATGCCGGCCGGCCCTTCCACTGCAATCCCTGTCCGCACCTTCACCGGCGCACCGGGGTGCAAAACAATGTCCTCGATGGAGTACAGGTCAAATCCCAAATCATCGCCGGAATGGTTGACCGACGGCACCCGTGCCTGAGGATGCAGCAGCTTCACTTTGATCATTCCCGGTCCTGTACTCTTCCCTATGCGAGGACTGCTCCCTGCTTGGCTTTTCCTTACGCATTTTGACCCAACGTCCAGCCTCCTGAGTGCAAATTCGTTGCAACACTCGGAGGAGAGGTGCCGCTACGAAAGTAGATTGCTGAGTAAACAGGTCAGAGAATAGAGCCGCCCGCGATGGACGGTATGACCAATACTTCATCGCCGTCCTGAAAACGATAAGCGTCGTTGCCGAGGAAGCGGATATCTTCCTCGTTGACATAGAAGTTGATGAAGCGGCGCACTTGGCCGTCCTCCCCACGCAGATGCGTTTTCAGCGTGGGAAAACTCGTCTCGATGTCCGCGATCAGCTCGGGGAGATGGTGCGCTTCGGACTGGAGCTCGCGCTCGCCGTTCGTGTGTTTTTGAAATGCATTCGGCAGCAAAACTCGTACGGCCATGGATCTCCTTTTTACGCCGACACGGCGGCAAATTGATGACGATCAATATATTCTTCGAAATCGCGCAGACGCGGGCGCACTGCTTCAGCCCGGGGAAAACAATCCGCGACCGCATCGGTCGTTTTAAGACCATTGCCGGTGATGCAGGTGACCGTTGTTTCCTCCGGGCGGATGCGTCCGTGCGCATACAATCGCGCCGTCACGGCAGTGGTGACGCCGCCGGCTGTTTCCGTAAAGATACCCTCGGCTTCCGCGAGCTCGCGAATGCCGGACACGATCTCGATGTCGGAAACGTCCTCGGCCCAGCCGTCGGTTTCGCGGATCATGCGCGCGGCGTAGATGCCGTCGGCCGGGTTGCCGATGGCAAGCGAGCGCGCAATGGTGGCGGGGCGCTGCGGCTCAATGTGGTCCGAGCCCGCTTTTACGGCGGTTGAAATCGGTGAGCAGCCCGTAGCCTGCGCTCCGAAGAAACGCACCGGCTTATCTTCCACCAAACCGAGCTCCACCAACTCGCGGAACGCCTTCCGTATTTTCACGATCAAAGAGCCGCCCGCCATGGGGCACACGATGTTGTCGGGCAAGCGCCAGCCCAGCTGTTCGGCGATTTCGTAGCCGACCGTCTTCGAACCTTCGGCGTAGTACGGCCGCAGGTTCACGTTCACGAAACCCCAGTTGAAGCGGTCTGCGATTTGCGAGCACAACCGGTTGACATGATCGTAGTTGCCGTCGATCCGGATCAGGTTCGCACCGTACACCTCTGTGTTGAGAATCTTCGCCGCTTCCAGATCGGCGGGTACGAGGATGTACGTTTTCAAACCGAGGCGGGCGGCATGCGCCGCGACCGCGTTTGCAAGGTTGCCGGTGGAGGAGCAGCCGACGGTGTCAAAGCCGAAAGCTTGAGCATTGGCCAGCGCGACGGCGACCACGCGATCCTTAAAGGAAAGCGTCGGCATGCATACAGCGTCGTTCTTGATATACAGATTTTTTGCGCCGATGCGCTCGCCCAGATTGGGTGCCGCGACAAGGGGCGTCCACCCGGCGGGAGTGCTGGGTTTGTAGGTATCGGGTACAGGCAGCAGTGCCTGGTAGCGCCACATGGAGGCAGGTCCGGCGGCGATGGAAGCGCGCGTGACTGTGTGTTTTGCAAGACCAAGATCGACGTACACTTCGAGCGGCGAAAAACACTCGTCGCAGATCGACAATGGAGCGTTGTCGAAGCGCTTCGCGCACTCGCGACATCGTAGTTCGTATGCTGCTGCCATCCTTCAGCCCTCGCTTTAGTAGACGAGAGCGGCCGATGGATACGGGCGTATCTGACGACACATCATTGCACAACAAACAGCTGGGAAATTAGCGAGATGGCACACGCCTTCAATGGGCGTGCTACACCCCGAATTTCATGTTCCCCTCAGACTTCAAAACAAGTCATCAGGAGAGAGTTGACACCGTTGTCCGGAATTGCTCCGGCCGGTTGTCGTGGCGTCACAGGGCCCGTCCCTCAACCACTCTTCATGAAATCCAGGCTCGCCCCCGGATTCAGCCGGGGAGCAAACTTGAACTGTCTACTGGGATATCACGAAGGCGGAAATGGATGCAAGCGGAATCATTGTTTTGCGTCAACTATATGGCAGCGGGCTCGGGCCAGAACAGCGGGATGCGCTCGGCTTGTGCCGCGCGGATGAGTGCTTTTGTCGAGCGTGGCGAGCGGGAACCGTGTGCGCATGGCGAGCTCCAGGTAGGCGGCGTCGTAGCTGGTGAGCGTGTGTTTGGCTGCGAGCTCGAGAACGCTGTCCCAGGCCCGGCTGTGTGTTTCATCAACCATGATATTGATGGATGAGATGTTCAGCAGGTGGTCTTTGACTGCGATGAGATCATGCCGACCCTTGCGTAGTCCGATCAGCAAAACATTGACGACTTCCAAACGCCATAGCTGCGGAACGATCGCACCGCTCCTTGAAAGCTCGCGATATAAGCGGTCGAGCTCCTCCTGCCGACCTTCCCGATACATCCACGCCAGGGTGGCTGATGCATCCAAGACGAGTTTCAAGGCCGACCCTCGTCTCGCCACTTTTTGTATTCTTCCCAATCAAACGGCCCCATTTTTAACTGATTTGCCCGTTCGCGGATGCGCGCGTACGCCTCGTCTGACCTTTTTTGGTCATCCTCTGTCCAAGTCCTCTCGTAAGTTTGCAAAACGCGCGACATCTGCACAACCGGCTTGCCATCGCGCGTGATCAGCACTTGTTCCCCTTGTTCCACCTGTTCCAACAGCACGCTTAGGTTGCTTGCCGCTTCAGACACACCGATCTCTACCATGGCTCGACTCCGTTTCCTCAGCATATGCGACGAAGCGCAAAACTTGTCGACTTTTTGCGTATGCTTGTGTTCCATCCCCGTTCGGAGGCTACCCTTGCTCTTCCCCAGTCGTTTTGCGATTCCCCTGCTCGTCTTTACCCCCGCGCTGCTTGCGCAAACCCCTGTGGCACCCAACCCGGTCATCGGCTCCTCCAATCCCGTCTCAGCCGAGCCGCAGGTTAAACGCCCCTCAACCACTCCATGCGTTGTTCCGCTGTTCTCCGGGCAGCAGTTTGCCGACTACACCGACAAAAAGTTCACCTTTACACCGCCCGCCGCCTGCGGGGGGCCCTGGGCAAAGGTCGTGTTCACGGCAGACTTCAACGTGTCCGCCGGCCGGCAGTTCGACCGCACGGCACGCTTCTTTCTGGGCGGCGCAAACATCTACTTCGGCACTACCGCTGAGCCCCGCGCGGCACTCAGCCCATCGTGGCATGTTGAGCGCGACGTGACCGACCTCAGCGCCCTGTTCGGTGCGCCGCAGCCGGTGGTCGCATCACTCGGCAACTTCGTCGGCACCTCGGGCGGGGTGAACTACAACGGCATCATCACCGGTTCGGCACGGCTGGAGTTCTACCCCGCCGGGCCCACAGACACGGCAGCCGCTGTACCCGACGCGGTGTTGCCGCTGAACCCCGCGGGCGGCGTTACGGGCCTGCAAACCACCGCCGACCGGCTGACCGGCACCTTCGCGAGCCTGCCCAAGAACATCGAGCGCGCTTCGCTCGAACTGTTCGCGCAATCGCAGGCGGGGGATGAATTCTGGTATACATGCTCGCCCGACTCGATCGCGACCGCAGTGCAGAACTGCGGCAGCACCGGCTTTCGCGAGACCGAAGTGTACGTCGACGGCCGGCCCGCGGGTATCGCGCCGGTGTTTCCGTGGATCTACACGGGCGGCATCGACCCGGCGTTGTGGGAGCCGATCACGGGCGTGCAGACGCTCAACTTCAAGCCCTACTTGGTGGACCTCACGCCGTTTGCCGGGGTGCTGTCCGACGGAAAGCAGCACACGGTGGCGATCGGGGTCTTCAACGCGAACCATGAGTTCGACGTGACCGGGACGCTGCTGTTGTACCTGGACCGCGGCACGGCACAGACAACCGGCGCGGTCACGGCGGACACGCTGGGACCGGAGCCGACGCCTTCCATCCAGGCGCAGGCACCCGTGGACAAGAGTGGAACCACGCATGGGGAAAGCTATGTGAGCTCAGCGCGGCAGTTCACGGTAAGCGGCTATGTGAACACCTCAAAGGGCCGGGTGGAAACCACGGTGGACGAGCAGGTGAACTTCGGCAACTACCAGCTCATCGACGTCAGCAATACCGTTTACAACCAGAACATCGCCCAGCTGAACACCGCCTATGCCACCACCACGACGGCGAGCGGCGGGCAGGTGGCGCAGCAGCAGCAATCGACCGTGTACCCTTTCACGTTCAATTACAACTCCACCACGAACGCGGACGGCAGCAGCACGCTCTCCGTGCACGCCTACCAGCAGGACCTTAAATTCATAAAGAACCTGCTCAACGGGGCGGAAGTGTACTCGACCGGACTGCAGGAGGTGGTGAACTCGAACGATGCTTATTCGGCAAATGCCGCAGGTGCGCTGACCAGCCGGACAACGACGAGCAACGCGCATTACCAATCGACCGACACGCGCGGGCCCTGCTACAGCCGCGACTTAACGGCCAGCGGGTTGAAGCTGGCGAGTGTGGTTGACGGCATGGTATGCGGAGGCGTGAACAAGCCGTAGCTGTACCGGCTTGGAGCCTCACGCAGTGGTACTCTCATATCATAGAGTGAGGCGGGCCGGTTGCTACCCGGCCCGCCTCAGCTGTACAGCCGCTACTTGCCGAATGTAGAGCCGACAAGCAGCACAGCCAGACCGAGAACCAGACGCAAAAGCGTTTTGGCGTCGATCTGGAGGTCAAAACGTAGACGCATGCACATCACCACCCTTCAGCGGCCCGGAGACTTCCAGACTCCGGGCTGACTGGCTGCGCTTGAAACGCAACCTGCGTTCGAGGCGGGCGAAAAAGCAAACCCGAACCGGCGCAGTGGACGTCTTCGCAAACTGAAGTGCGGCTCGTTCAACTTAGTCGCATAGAGCGCCGATCCGTCCTTTGTAAAGCCCTCCTTTCAGTACGGAAGTTTGCCCTGCCTCTGCCGTGCGTCATACAGTGGTGACCATGTCTTCTCAGCTTGAGCTCGCCTTGTTTTCCTGCGCGCTGCTTGGGCTGAGGCATGGGTTCGACTATGACCACCTGGCCGCGATCACCGACATCACCAGCGTGCAGCGGGGCTGGCGCGAGGGAATGCGTTTGGGCCTGCTCTATGCGCTGGGTCACGGGTTCACCATCGCGGTTTTGGGTGTCGCGGTAGTGATTTTTCGCCTGGCGTTGCCGGTGCATCTGGACGCGGTGGGCGAGCGCGTGGTGGGTGCAACGCTTCTTGTTTTGACCGGATACATCGTTTGGACCTTTTTCCGCCGTGCACCGGGGGAGCATGCGCACCCGGTGAGCCGGATTGCACTTATGGTTTCAGGCGCGCGTTGGGTGGGTTGGCGGGTGCGGCGGCTGCACTCGCCCGGGCTGCCCCGGCCCGACCCGTTCCGGTTCCGCTATGGGCAAAGTTCGGTGTTCACGATCGGCATCCTGCATGGACTGGGTGCGGAAACACCCTCGCAGCTTGTGCTTTTTCTCGTCGCGGCGCACCTGGGCGGCACGAGCCGGGGCATCCTGGGTCTGGCCTGCTTTATCGGGGGGCTGCTGGTCATGAACACGCTGATGACGGCTTCGGCTTCGGGGATTTTCGCCGGGAGCGTCCGGCGTCCAAGGGTGCAGGGAGCGGTCACGCTGCTCACGGCGGCATACAGCTTTGCCGTGGGGCTGATCTTTATCCTGGGCGCGTCGGACCGTTTGCCGCCCTTGGTGCGCTGAACTGCATTGCAGCCGGAAAGCCTGCGCTACCATTCCCCTATGACATCCGCCGACAAATCCGCGCTGCTCGACCATCGTTTGCGCGAGCTCGGGAGCGTGCTGGTCGCGTACTCGGGCGGGACGGACTCGGCGTTTCTGGCCTATGCGGCGCACCGGGCTTTGGGTGGGCGCATGCTGGCAGTGATTGCGGACTCCCCTTCCCTGCCCCGGGCAGAACTCGAAATGGCGCTTGCCTTTACCCGTGAGGGAGGCATCCCGACGCATGTGCTTCCTACCGACGAGCTCGCGAATCCGGACTACGCCCGCAACGACGCCCAGCGCTGTTTCCACTGCAAGGACGAGCTGTTTACGCGCATGGAAGCCGCGCGCGCGGAGCTGGGGTTTGCGCACCTGGCTTATGGCATGAACGTGGACGATAAAGGGGAGTTTCGCCCCGGGCAGCGTGCGGCGGCGATGCACCACGCCCATGCGCCGCTGGTGGACGCGGCATTGGGCAAGGCGGAGATCCGCGCGCTGGCGCAAGCAGCCGGGCTGCGTGTGTGGGACAAGCCCGCCTCGGCCTGCCTCGCTTCGCGGATCGAGTATGGCCGCGCGGTGACGGTGGAAAATTTGTCGCAAGTGGAACGAGCGGAAGCGGCGCTCCATGCGCTCGGGTTTGGGCAGGTGCGGGTGCGGCACCACGGCGAGCTGGCGCGGGTGGAGATCGCTCGCGGCGATCTCCACCGGGCGTTATCGTTGGCAGCGCTCGACCGGATTACAGGGGCGCTCAAGCCGCTTGGGTTTAAGTATGTGGCGCTCGATACGGAAGGGTATCGCTCGGGATCGATGAATGCGGTACTGCCGGTTTCGGCGATTGCCGCGGCGAGTTGAATTGTCCTCTTGCGACCGCCGGTTTCCGCTTCTATTCCCAATCTGACTCAGCACGAGTATTCCTAGGCGGAGCGCAAGCACATGTGCCAAACGACCTACTTTTACTAGACGGCAGGCGAAAGCAGGTCCTTCATCGCTTCGCTCCTCAGGATGACCTCTCCTTTGTTGAATCACTGAACGCATCAGCCTCCAGTGCATCTCTTAGAACATGATGCGGATTGCTTATCTCGACTGCTTCGCCGGCATCTCCGGCGATATGTTTCTGGGTGCACTGCTGGGCGCGGGTGTGCCGCTGCCCGTGCTGGAGGACGCGGTCGCGGCGCTCGGGCTCGATGCTTCGCTGCGCGTGGAAACCGTGGACCGGAGCGGGATTTCGTCAGTGAAGGTGCATGTGCTGGAGAATGGCGAATCGGCTGAAAAGCCGCATAAACATGACCATGAACACAAGCATGAGCATCCGCACAAGCAGGAGCATTCCCACGAACACGGGCCGGAACACACTCATGCGCATCATGACAAGCACGCGCATGAACATGACCACAAACACGAACCCGACCACAAACGTGACCACGGGCATGAGCATCCGCATCCGCACGAGCACAAACACGAGCACCCGCATGGGCATGGTCGGTCGCTTTCCGTCATCCGCGAGCTGATTCAAACCTCCACGCTTGCCGAACCGATCAAACGGCGCGCCGTGCAAACGTTCGAGCTGCTGGGCCGTTCAGAAGCAAAAATCCACAACGTTCCCGTCGAGCAGATCCACTTCCATGAGGTGGGGGCGGTCGATGCGATTGTCGACATCGTGGCCAGCTGCGCGGGAATCGAGCATTTGGGTCCGACCCGCTGGTATGCTTCGCCGGTAAACGTGGGCGGGGGCATGGTGGACTGCGCGCATGGGCGCTTCCCCGTGCCGGCACCGGCGACAGCGGACCTGCTGCGCGGGATGCCGACCTACTCGGCACACATCGAAAAAGAGCTGGTGACGCCCACTGGGGCCGCGCTGCTGCGCATGCTTGGGCCCGAGTGGGGCCCGCAGCCGCCGATGCTGGTGGACGCGATTGGCTACGGGGCGGGCAGCCGCAACCCGAAGGGCTTTCCCAACGTGCTGCGGCTGAGTGTGGGCGAAAGCTCGTCGGCATTGAAGAAGAACGAGAGTGAAGAAGTCGCGGTGCTTGAAACAGCGCTCGACGATGCCTCACCCCAGGTACTCGCGTATACGGCGGAACAGGCACTCGCGGCGGGTGCGCTCGACGTGATGCTCGCGCCAGTGGTGATGAAGAAGGGCCGCCCCGGGACGTTGGTGACAGTGCTGTGCAACCCGCTTGACGCGGAGAAGCTGCAGGGGCTCTTGTTGCGCGAAACGGGCACCCTGGGGGTGCGGATGCGCCGTGAACAACGTGTGTGCCTCGACCGGGAGCACGTGGTGGTCGAGACCGAGTATGGATCGGTGCGGGTGAAGCTCGGCTTGCAAAATGCGGAACACCTGCATGCCGCGCCCGAGTATGAAGATTGCCGCGCGGCGGCGGGCCGGCACAACGTGGCGCTCAAACAGGTGATGCAGGCGGCACTGGCGGCCTTTGCACGGGCAAAAGCATCGGCGGACCCGGAGCTTGCGGGCGCGCATCCCACTCATTGATCGAAGAGGAACAGCCATGGAGCGCAGAGAGTTTCTAAAAACAGTGGCGGTTGCGGGCATGGGTGCAGCCACAGGGGCAGCAGCGCAAGGTGTCCCAACCAAGCCGACCACCCGCCCCACCTCGCCCGACATGCAGTATCGCGAGCTGGGCACGACCGGCGAAAAGGTTTCGGCCATCGGCATGGGCGGCTACCATGTCGGCAAGCAGCAGGACGCGTCCGAGAGCATGCAGCTGATTCATGCCGGAATCGACCGCGGCATCACTTTTCTCGACAACTGCTGGGACTACAACGAAGGCACCAGCGAGCTGAGGATGGGTGAAGCACTAGCGCAGAACGGCTACCGCGACAAGGTTTTCCTGATGACGAAAATGGATGGCCGCACCGCCAAGGAGTACAGCCGGCAGCTGGACCAGTCGCTTGCGCGGCTCAGGACCGACCACATCGACCTGGTGCAATTTCATGAGGTGATCCGGTTTGAAGATCCCGACCGCATCTTCGCACCGGGCGGAGCTCTGGAAGCGGCGGTTGCCGCGCGGCAGGCGGGCAAGATTCGCTACATCGGCTTTACCGGGCACAAGGACCCAGCGGTTCATCTGCGCATGTTTGAAGTGGCCAAGCAGCACGGCTTCAAGTTCGATACGGTGCAGATGCCGGTGAACGTGATGGACGCGCACTTTCGGTCATTTACCAAGCAGGTCATCCCGGTGGCGCAGGCGGCGGGTACAGGGGTGCTCGCAATGAAAACCTTCGGCGACCATTTCATCTACGACGCAAACATCGCGCCGCCGATTGAGCTGCTCCAATACAGCTTGTCGCAGCCTGTTTCCGTGGTCATCACGGGCATCGATTCCATGCCGATCCTCGATCAGGCGATGGCGGCGGTAAAGAACTTTCAGCCGATGGGGCAAACGCAAATGGCCGCCTTGCTCCAGCGCTCGCAGCAGGTAGCGATGACGGGGACGACGGAGTTGTTCAAGACCACGCAGCACTTCGATGGGACAGCCGGCAATCCGAAGTGGCTGGGCTAGTACACGCGAGAGCAAACCGTTGCCGTAAAACGGCGTGCGGCCAACCAGCGTTCCCTCAAAGACGGCTCATCCTGAGGAGCAAAGCGACGAAGGACCTGCTTTATGCAAGTAGCGCAAGAAGCAGGTCCTTCACTTCGTTCAGGATGAGCCGATGGTGGAAAGTTCAGTCCACTCAACAAGGAAACTGCTACTTCTTGCTGTCGCGCATCGCTTTCACTTTATCGTGCGACATCTGCACATGCGCCTGCTGCCGGGTGAGCACATCGCGAATATCGCCGGGCAGGTGCTCGGCGAGGGCTGTTTCATAAGCCTTTTTCGCCACGTCCTCGCCCTGCTCCGCGGTTGCGAGCAGGGTGTGGTCGCCGCCGCCCAGGTTGGCTTTCAGCTCGCCCCAGGCGCGGTGAACCTTGCCGGAGATCATGCCACTTTGTTTTACGTCCTTCTCGCCCAGGCGGTGCAGCTCGTTTTCAAGCTCGCCCGCGAAGTTGGCCCGCGCTTGTGTTTCCTGGAGGAAAAACGTGCGGGCGTCCGCATCCTTCAAGTGCTTTTCGAGCTCCAGAAAGCCTTCGTGGCTGTCGCGGAGCACGTCAATGAGCTTTTCAAGAGTTGTGCGTACTTTTGTGATTTCAATGGATTCTGGCATGTATGTCTCTCCCGTCCAACTACGATGCATTTTGCGTGGGGATCGTCAGCATCGCCCACCTTCCTGACAGTATCGGTTCGCGGCGGGGAGGTATTGGGACCAGTCCCGCGCGATGCCGTGCTGGGCTTCCGCGAGCGGGATGCGCCCGGCGCGCACTTCATCGGCCAGGTAGTTTTCCACGCGGTCCTTGATCTTGAAGTTGCGCTCGCGGAGGGGGGCATCGGCGGGGCCGCACTCGGGCCAAAGATTGCCCATGCCGTCCGCACCGCCCAGCTCCAGCGGTATCAGATGGTCCAGCTCGCAAACCTGATTTTCCTCTGAGTTTTCACGCGGTTTGGTGATGGCGTACCAGCTGTAGGCGATATGCTTTTGCGCCTCGCTGGTTTCGCAGTTGCGCAGGCAGCGGGTACGCCAGGCGGGGTTGCGCAGGGTTTCCATCGTGACGGACGGGTTCACGCCGCCGGGGGTGCAGCGCGCGTCGGGAAACACGTTACCCGCGCGCACAACCACGCCGCATCCGCCCGGCGCGGGAGGCTGCCACGGAGCGAAATAGGTGGAGCCGCAGGTGAGGCCCAGAGCGGAACAGGCCTCGTCCGGCTCTTTGCCCGTATGCGGGTACTCTTCGCGGCGGTTCCCTTCGCGGCGCTGCTGGGCGGAATGCCGGTGCTGCTCGGGGCGCGGTGCCTGCTGGGACGAGCGGTATACCACGAACGCAAGGACGCACACGATGACAAGGAGCAGCAGTGTGGACCCATTGAGGGAGCTTGTATTGCGGGGCATCGGTTTTCCTGTCGATTGATCTTGCTTTCAGTATGGCCTGTCAGCAGGCTTCATGCCTTTTGGCCTACACTGGCGGGGGTCGGTTTCGCGCCCTGGGGATGGAATGAAGAAGCAGCAAACATTTGGAGTGATTGTGGGCTCGCGCGGATTTTTTCCGCATCACCTGGCAAAGGAAGGCCGCGAAGAGATGATCCGTGTGCTCGGGGAGCGCGGCTATGGCGCGGTGGTGTTGTCGCCCGAGCAGACCCAGCACGGCGCGGTGCAGACGCCCGATGATGCGCGGCGGTGCGCGGAGCTGTTCAAGCAGAACGGGGACGCGATCGATGGAATTGTGGTCACCCTGCCGAATTTCGGCGAAGAGCGGGCGATCGTGGACGCGATCCGGCTCTCCGGGCTGCGCGTGCCTGTGCTGGTGCAGGCCACGCCCGACCGTACCGACATCATGAAGATTGAAAATCGGCGCGATTCGTTTTGCGGCAAGATGTCGGCCTGCAACAATCTCATGCAGTACGGGATTCCCTACTCCTTGACCCGCAAACACACCGTCGCGCCGGGGTCGGAGGCGTTCGCGCGGGATTTGGCCGAGTTCGCGGCGACCTGCCGGGTGGTGAACGGATTTAAGAACCTGCGCATCGGCGCGATCGGGGCGCGGCCAGCGGCGTTCAATACCGTGCGCTACTCCGAAAAGATTTTGGAGCGGCACGGCATTTCGACCGAAACGCTGGATTTGTCCGAGATCATGGGGCGCATCAACAAAAGGCGGGACATGGACGATGCCGCGCAGGAAAAGCTGGCGGCGATCCAGCGGTATGTACCCACGAGCGGTATTCCCCCTGAAGCGCTGATGAAGATGGCAAAGCTGGGCGCGGTGATCGACGGGTGGATGCGCGAAACGTATTGCACGATTTCGGCGATCCAGTGCTGGACGTCGCTCGAAGAGTACTTCGGCGTGGTGCCCTGCACGGTGATGAGCATGATGAGCGAAAACCTGTTCTCGTCCGCATGCGAGACCGATGTCGCCGGTGTGCTGAGCATGTACGGGCTGGCGCTGGCTTCGGAAACACCGAGCGCGCTGCTGGACTGGAACAACAACTACGGCGAGGACGACGACAAGGCGGTGTGCTTCCACTGCTCAAACCTGCCGAAGCACTTCTTTGAGTCGGTGGTGATGGATTTTCAGGCGATCATCGCCGGGACCGTCGGCAAGGAGAATACCTTCGGGACCTGCGTGGGGCGTGTGAAAGCGGGGCCGATGACGTTTTTACGCTTCTCGACGCATGACCTATCAGGCGAAATCCGCGGGTATGTGGGGGAGGGCGAGTTTACGAATGACCCGCTGGAAACCTTCGGCGGCGCGGGCGTGGTGCGAATTCCCCAGATGCAGAAGCTATTGCGGTTTATCTGCGAGCAAGGGTTTGAGCACCATGTGGCAGGGAACTTCTCGACAACCGCAGGGCCGGTGTACGAGGCGGCAACAAAGTATCTCGGGTGGAGTATGCATCGGCACGAAGGGAATGAAAACTAAAACTGCCTGCGCGGCTAGCGCCCACTTCGTGGGGTGTCTTTCTCAAGGCAAGAAACGGGTCTCGACTCGTTTCCTGCCTTGACGAGTACACGTCCCGAAGGGACCGCTTCCCGCGTAGGGGGTCTTGAGGTTTCTTATGCACTCAGTCACAGTAGCCGGCGTCGATTTCGGAACCTTGAGCGTCCGCGTTACGCTGCTCCACAGCGAGCGTGGACGGCTTGGCACGGCGTCCGCCGAGTACCCATTGCACCGTCGTCGCGACGATCCCGATTACGCCACACAGTCGCACACGGACCAGATGAACGCGCTCGCGCAGGCTACTCGCGCAGTATTGGAACAGACCGGCACGCCGGGCGGGTCCATCGCGGCGATCGCGCTCGATACAACAGGGTCAAGCGTCATTGTCGTGGACCGCGCGATGCAGCCGCTCGGCGAGTACTACCTATGGTGCGACCACCGCGCGAAGCTGGAAGCGCAGCAGATCACCGCGCTTGCGCACGCAGAACAGCTCGAAGCGATTGAGTGGTGCGGCGGCGTGTATTCGCACGAGTGGGGCTGGGCCAAGCTGCTCCACTGGCTGCGGCACAACCCCGAGCGCCGGGAGAAATGGGCAACCGCGTTTGAGCATTGCGATATGGTGGCCGCGACGCTGGCCGGCATCACCAACCCGGCGCAGGTAAAGCGCAGCGTATGCGCCATGGGCCACAAATGGTTGTGGAACCCGAAGTGGGGCGGGCTGCCGCCGCAGCTGTTTTTCTCGAAACTCGATCCCTTGTTCGACGGCGTGCGGAGACGGTTCGCGGGCGAGTACGCAACCTCCGACCGGATCGCCGGGACATTATCGGCACCCTGGGCGGAGCGGCTGGGTCTTAAAGCAGGCATCCCCATCCCGGTCGGCGCGTTCGACGCGCACTGGGATGCAATCGGCGCGGGCTGCCGCGAGGGCGATGTGGTCAACGTGGTCGGCACCTCCACCTGCATCATCGCCATGGAGCGCAAAACAACCTTGGTTCCCGGTGTGTGCGGGGTAGTCCCGGGCAGCGTCCATCCGGCGTTTACCGGTGTCGAGGCAGGGCTTTCCGCGACCGGCGACATCTTCGAGGCAATCGCGAAACGCGCCGGGACGAACGTCAAGGCGCTCTCGCAGGGGCTGGAGGAGTACCGCCCCGGCCAAACCGGGCTGCTGCGATTGAGCTGGGACAACGGCGACCGCACCGTGCTGGTGAATGCCGAACTCGGCGGCATCACGCTCGGATGGAACCTGCTCCATACCGCGCAGGATGAGCTGTTCGCGGCGATTGAAGGAACGGCGTTCCACACGCGCATCATCCTCGACCGCATGGCCGAGTACGGAGTGCCGGTGGAGCGTGTGATCAATGCAGGAGGCATCCCGCAGCAGAACGCGACGCTGAACCAGGTGTATGCGGACGTACTGGGCAAGCCGGTGCTGGTGCCGGACGGCGTGCCGACTTCGCTGGGCTCGGGCATCTTCGCTTTGCTTGCGGCGAAGGCGTTTCCCTCTATTGAGTTTGCACAGGCAAAGCTGTGTTTGCCGTTCCGGACGTACCTGCCACGTCAGGAGGCGCATGCGGTTTATGAGAAGTTATATGCGCTGTACCGTCGTGTGTACTTCGCGCTGGGTACACGCGGGGCGGAAGCAGCGTCGCTGGGTGAGGTGCTGCCGGAGTTGCGGGCCATTGCTAAAGCTTAAGGAAGATGCGCTTGCGGTAGAGAAGCGCGACCGGTAGCCAGCACATGAGCACAAAAGCGAGCGAGTACAGCAGCGAGCCGAACGCCGGGTTCACGACCGGCATAAAGATATGCAGATACAGCCATTGCTGCAGGCTGCGATGCGGCTGGACATCGATGACGCCGAACGCGGAAGCAAGCAGCTCGGAAAAAACATACGCGGTAATGGCGTTTGTCCCAAGGACGAGAGCGGGCTTCCAGGCGCGCCCGCCGGACCCGCGCACCTCGATCAGGTAGAACAGCGCGGCCATCGCAAGCAGGCTCCAGCCGCCCGCGTACAGCACGTAGGAACTGGTCCAAAGCTTCTTATTGATGGGAAGTTCGAAGTTCCATAGTGCCCCCGCACTCACCAGCGTGGCTCCCGCGACGAGCAGACCGACCGCCTTTGCGCGCAGGGTGCGGAGGCCGGTAATCCACGCACCGGCGAGCATGCCGATCAGGACGGTAGCAAGCGCGGGCAGGTCGCTCAGCAGGCCCTCAGGATCGCGCGTGCCCTCGTACAAGCGACCGGGCAGCAGGTGCCGATCAAGCCACGCGACCGGGTTCAGGTCCGGGTCAAGCAGCCGGAAGTTGCTGAGCGGAAAGCCGTGCCCCGGCACCGGCCCGAATCGAAGCAGCGCCCAGTACCCCGCGAGCAGGACGGCCGCCGTGCACGCCCACGCCGCGGGTCGGCGCGTGGTGCGCAGCAGCAGGCTCGCCAGCAGGTAACAGACCGCGAAACGCTGCAGCACGCCGTACACCCGCAGCGTGTGAAGGTGAAAAAACGGGAACCCGTTCACCACGAGCCCAAGCAGAAACAGCCACAGCGTGCGGCGCAGAACATGAGGGAGCGGCGTACCCTCCTGCCCGCGCGCCAGCCGCGCGCGGTCGGCCAAGATCATCGACGTACCCATCACCAGCAGAAACGTGGGAAATACAAGGTCGGTCGGGGTGAAGCCGTTCCACTGGGCATGGTTCAACATGCGATACGACAGCTCGCCCGAACCGTTATTGTTGACTAGGATCATAAAGCCGACCGTGATGCCGCGCAGGACGTCGATGGAGGTGAGCCGTTGCTGAGCTGTCATGCAGTTCCTCCTACTGTGTGGAGCATGGCCGTGACCTCGGCGAACAAGTCAGGAACCGGCGCGGGCTGGCTCGGTTTGTAAGGGCGCGAGAGCCAGGTCTGCTGCCAGATGTCGAGCGAAAACTCGCGCCCGTCGAACTGGTGCGCAAACCAGGCCTGCCAGCGCGCGGCGTAGTAGTCGCGCAGGAGGCCGGACCACACGCGGCAGGCATAATCGTCGAGCTCGGGCCAACCCCAGGTGGTGATGAGGCGGCGGGCGTTTTCGTCGTAATACGCCGCCTCCTCGGGGGTCGCCGCATGGGCGCGGGCGGCGTCGACCCATGTTTCCAGCCGCCGGTCAGGGCGCAGGTTGAGCAGCGCATCCATGCGATGGAGCATAGCTATTGCTGCTGAAGCATAGACGCGCGCGGTGGGCAGTTCACGGCTGCGGATGGCCTCCCCGCCAGGGCGAGCTGCCCATCCACCCAGCCCCCCGCGGCCTGCACGGTGAACTCGATCAGGTCGTTGCGGTAGAGCTTCCCCGCGCCCAGCTCCCCGGAGCAGGAGAAGAACAGCCGAACTGCTTCCGCAAATACAGGTCCCCCATTGACCGAGGCGGCGCTCGGAGTGAGCGACGGTTCTGCTTGCCAGGCCTGATGCGTTTGCCACACGTGCCTGCCGTAAGCGGTTTTGCGCAGCCCTGCCCACGCCTGCTGCATCGCCGGGGGATAGCCACCGTAGCGGGCGCGGCAGTAGCCGGCGAGCCATGCATTCAAATCGATGGGCGCGGACTGCCAGCCCGCATCAGTCATCAGTTCGTAGGCAACCTCGTTATTTTCGATGCCCTCCGGGCACATGCCCCAGCCCACGAGGTTGCCACGCGCGGGGTCGGCGAGGGTTGCTGCGGGCTCCACGGCCATGAGCGCGAGATTGCCCTTGACGTTGTTGTTGCCGCCGAAGGTGTGGGCCATGCCGTTAACCCACGGCTTGCCGCTGAAGGCGTGCGTCCGCCGCCACGGGCCGGGGGTGAACTTGCCGGCGAGCTCAGGGGTGAGGTCGTTCGAGTAGTCGAGGATGAGCATGCGGTCGTTCGGGATCCCCTTGAGGAATGCATCGACAGAGGATTCGTCCCAGAAGCCTTCCGCGCCGAAGACGAACAGCCAACCCTGCATCACCCATGTCCCGTTGGGGTCGCCTGCCCGGATGCCCTCGTACACCGTCTTGCCGAAGCGCTCGAGGTCGGCGTAGCGGTGCTCGGGCGTAATGGGCACGGGCAGCTCGTTGAAGGGATCGGCCAGGTAGTAGCCGACCTCTCCATACTCGGCTTTGTAGGCCTCGATAAAGCGGCCGCCGATCTCGCGGTACAGCTCCTCCTGCGCGGGGTGGAGAATAAACGTCCTCGTGGAGCGCGGAATGGTTTTAAACTCCTCGGGTAGCCACAGGAGCGTAAAGGTTTCAGCCTGGGGGCGGACGCGCAAAAAGCCCTGGGGCACAAAGCCGGCAAACGCGGGCGCAACGGGAGTCATGCCGAGCGCGCGCATGCGGTCGAGAATGCGCCGCTGCAACTGCCGTCTGTTTTGGACCCAGTGCTCGGGCAGCGGCCCTTCAAAACCGTTGATGTTGCCCATGCGGTGCCACGGCAGGTACGCGGGGCCGGTATTGAAGGCGTCGATCTCGGCCTCGGACACGCCCAAACCGCGCCACACCTGATTCCAGACCTACTCCTGGCCTTCCATGGCAAGGGGCATGGTGATGCCGTGCAGGGCCATCCAGTCCAGCTCGCGCTCCCAGCGGGGCCAGTCCCACCAGGCCATGGTGTAGCCATAGGTGCAGGGGTTCAGATACTGGATGTGCCGGTATGGGCACTCGACTTTCGTGAGTGTGAGCGAAGGCAGGGTCACGGGCAGATCGAGGTGTGAGCCGGACCAGCAAATCATCGCCTCGCACTGCCCGCGCAGATAGGAGTAAGCAGCGCGGCACATGGCCACGGCGCTGGTGCCGGCAATCCGCACCTCGCCGCCGCTCGCTTCAAGCGTGTAGGCGGGTTTGGCCGTGTGCGGAAGAGTCGCGAAATGGAACCGGGCAGCCGCGAGGCCGATCGCGCGGCGCAGAACATCGGCAGCGGCCTGCGCGGATTCCGTTGGAACCTGCGCGAGACGCGGTGCCAGCGCGGCTGCCGTCCCCGCCGCAAGAAACTGCCGTCGATCCCACACCTGTTGTTCTCCTTTCACGGGATGCGCGTTGACGCTATTCAAATGACGGCGGCGCGGCTCCCGGTGCTGTGCCCCAGGTCTTGTCGGGCTTTGTCGCGAGCTTAAAGTCGAGCGTACCGCCATGCGCCGCAAACGACTCCGGCAGCCAGGTTTCGGTCCACGGTTTGCCGTCCACTTGCAAGCTGGTGACATAGGGCGCATCGGGAGCCGCGCCCACGCCGGTAATGCGGATGTCGCCGCCGGGCCTGTGTACCACGGCGCTCGCGAACAAGGGCGAGCCCAGCACGAACTCCGCGCGGCCGGGAATCTCCGGATAAATGCCGAGCGAAGCAAACACCGCCCACGACGACATTTCGCCCAGGTCGTCGTTGCCGGGGATGCCGTTCGGGGCGTTGCGCCAGATCGTATTGAGCACCTGCCGGACCAGCTGCTGCGTCTTCCATGGTTGCCCAGCCCAGTCGTACAGCCACGGCGAGCCGATGGAGGGCTCGTTATCGAGCTCGGCATGGAGCGGCCCGGCCTCCGTTACGGCGGGGGCACCGTGTTCATCGTAGAAAAAGCGGTCCAGCCGCGCGGCAGCCTTTTCGGTCCCACCCATGGCCGTGAACAAGCCATGTACGTTGAACGGCAGCATCCACACATATTGCGCGGCGGTTCCCTCCACAAAGCCGTCCTCCGTGGCGGGCGTAAACGGGTGCGGCGGCTGTTTGTCGTCATCTTTTACGAGCGCCCAGGTACCGTCGGCGTTGCGGTTCTGGAAGTACCCGCCTTCGGGTGCGGCTTGCGGATTCCACAGGTTGTGCCAGTATTGCGCGCGGGCGAGGAACCGGCGGCTCACCGCGTCCTCGCGCAGGCGCCCTGCCAGCGTGGAGATGGCGAACTCGGCGGAAACGTCCTCAAGCGTATCCGCGGCAGGCCCCCATGCGGGCGCGCCGACGGGGATGTAATGAAGGCTCAGCCACTTGTCGAGCCCCGGCCGCTGCCCCGCGCATTCGACCGGGCAGCCGTTCTGCCCCAAGTCGGCGGGCGTGGGTACGTCCGCTGCGTGTACGAGCGAGCGCAACGCCGTTTGTGCATCGAAGCCGCGGCCGCCGAAGGCATAAATATCGGCGATGGCCGGGGCCGCCGGGTCACCGTTCATCACATGCGTCGCCCCGCTGTTGTGGGTCCAGCGATCCCATGCGCCGTTGTTTTCGCCCGCCTGGTTCAGCAGGCTTTGCGCGATGTCGCTGCCCACCTTCGGGTCGAGCAGCGTGACGAGCTGCAGCTGTGAGCGGTACACATCCCAGCCGGAAAAGTTCGCGTACTGCACTCCCTGCGGCGCGGCCACCCGGTGCGGCTTCGCGTCCATGCCCATGTACTCACCGTTCCCATCGCTTGCGGTG
This sequence comes from uncultured Acidobacteriaceae bacterium, assembly GCA_964244985.1. Lineage (GTDB taxonomy): Bacteria > Acidobacteriota > Terriglobia > Terriglobales > Acidobacteriaceae > EB88. Next base: position 5,889 of record CAXTKZ010000031.1, on the reverse strand, counting down.
GTGGGGGTCATCATGGAGTGATAGAGCGCCGTTGTGAATACGGTGCGCTCCTCCGGCGTGCCGCCCCCGATCTCGATCTGCCCGAGCCGCTTCTCCCACAATGCGTGGGCTTCGGCGCGCACCGCTTCAAAGGTCGGTTGGGCTTTCTGTTCGACGAGGAGGTTGGCGCGCGCGTTTGCCTCGCTCACATACGAGATGCCGACGCGCAGCCTGACTTCACGCGCCGCGCCAAAGCCGGCCCACACGCCCGAGCCGTGCCCCGCTTCAGGGAAGCCCTTGGGCCCGAACCCCGTGCCGCCCGAGGCTTCCCTGCCGCCCGGCGTCACCGCCCCGTCCTGCCAGGAGCCGGTTGCTGTGATGGGCGTATCGACCACCGCCGCGAAGTACAGCGTGTAATACGGCCGGCGATCTTCCTTGTCGATGTAGCCGCAGAAGTTGCCGCTGGTGACCGAGCCCGAAATTGTCCGGCTTTGCCCGTCGATGACCGTGTGTGCGGCGGTCGAGCCTGCTTCCGAATCCGAAGTACGGAACAGCAGTGCGGCGGGCTTGCCCTCAGGGAAGCGGAAAACGGCGGCCCCGGTCCGGGTGCCGGCTGTGAGCTCGACCACCACGCCGCTGCCCAGCGCGACACGGTAGGAACCGGGCTCCCCATGCTCGTCCTTGTGAGTAAATGGCGCGGCATAGGCATGGCGGAAGTCCGAGGACGGCGACGCCCCGACTTCTTCCGCAATGGGCATGATCGGCACATCGCCCGAGCCGCCCGCGCAGCCCCAGCCCTCGACGTTGGTGAGGGAGAAGCCACGGATCGCGGTTGCCCGGTCCTCATACCCGCCCGGCGCGGCAATGGGCCGGTCGGCCCGGATGGGCGAGGCTTCCGGGCTGAACTGCACCATGCCGAACGGCACCGTCGCGCCGGGAAACACATTGCCCCCGTGCGCCGTGCCGATGAACGGGTTGACGCCGGAGGTGATCGGGCCGGAAGGCACTTGCGCATAGGCGGCGGCAGCCAAAAAGAGCGGCCCCAAAACTCCCAATTTCCGTGAGGTCACGTGTTCTCCGTGCGCGACGGGTTTTCTGGAAACCTGAGCGCTCGTCCAGCTTACGGTGAAACGGCGGAAATGTGCGTGGACCCTGTGTTTTTCAACGTGGAGCCAAGGCATTTAAAAGGCTGGATTACCTCGTAAAAAGTCATCGGAACAGCTCAAAAGCCCGCATCTTCGCAGGCGCGAATCCATCCAATAAACAGACCGGATGAATAACTTTTAACGAGTGAAATCAAGGGTAGTTTGTAAGTATCTGCCCTAAGCCGCTTCCCCTTACACCCAGCCCGCAAGCACGGGCGCTTTTCTTATCTCCGCGTGAGCTCGCCTGCCGGCATGGCAGGCCTTTGTGCCGCCTTTGTATCGCCCTTGTATCAAGGAGAACCGCTGTATGTCGACCCCCTTGCAAATGCCGAAGCTGCCCACCACCGCCCAGCGTCCCAGCCTTGCTCCCAGCACCGTTCAGGAAGCTCTCGACTTCAGCATTTACCTGTCTAAGTCGGAGCTTATCCCAAAGGATTACCAGAACAAGCCGCATAACATCCTGGTCGCCATCCAGTACGGCATGGAGCTCGGCCTGCCGCCCATGCAGGCACTTCAAGGTATCGCCCTCATCAACGGACGTCCTGCCATGTGGGGCGATGCCGTGCTCGCGGTGGTAATCGCGCACCCGGCCTATGAGTGGCACACGGAAGTGGTCGAAGGTGAGGGCGAGCAGCGCGTTGGGGTGTTCACCATCAAGCGCCGCGGGCAGGAACCGCATGTGGCCCGCTTTTCCGTCGGAGACGCCCGCAAGGCTGGTTTGTGGGGCAAAACCGGCCCATGGACCCAGCATGCCGACCGCATGTTGAAGCTTCGTGCACGCGGCTTCGCGCTGCGCGACAAGTTTCCCGATGCGCTCAAGGGCATCATCAGCCGCGAGGAAGCGGAGGACTACCCGGTAACCGAAGCACGCTCGTCCGTGGTGAAGGAATCGCAGCCTCTTCCCGCTCCAACGCCCATTCTCGCCGTGGAGCCGACACCCGAGAACCAGCTGACCATCACCCGGGACCAGGCGCGGGAGTTTACCAAAGCCTGGCGCGCCGCGGGCTACTCCGTGGATGACGCAAAAGCGTGGCTCATGGAAACGCTCGGGTTGAGCTCTTCCCTGAGCATCCCGGCGGACCAGTTTGCTGTTGCCATGGCGTGGGCGAACACCCCCAAAGCCGAGCTTCCCCGCATGTCATCGGATGAGAAGCGGTGCTATGCGCTGTTCGACCAACTGCACTACGGCCTGGCCGAGCGCGCTGAGGCCCTCCTGACGGCGGACGGCGATTGGGAAGGACTGCTCGAGTTTCTCCGCTCCCAGTGGGATTCGCAGCCGGCGGAAACAGAGCCTGAGAAGGATTGGCGCAAGCCGGTCGCTTCCGTGGATATCGCGGGGCAGGTTCAGTCCACGGGAACTACGGCATAAAGCAGTTCCCGTACACACGGGGATGCATCAGTTGTTCCCCAAGGGTTTAGCCGGTCGCGACCGTTTACCAGGCTCGCGACCAGCTGGACCCGGAGTTCTCCCGCAGCTTCGACTCCACCCCTGCTCCAAGCTCCAGCACCCGCGCGAACAGCCACAGCAGATCCGAAAGCCGGTTCAGGTACGCAAGGACTGCCGCATCAACCCCAGCACCGCTTTCGTCCAAACGCACCGCGGCCCGCTCCGCGCGGCGGCACACGGTACGGGCCATTTCAAAAGCTGCCGCGCCCGTGTGTGCCCCCGGCAGCGACCAGTCCGCCACGATGCCCGGACGCGCCTCAAGGCTGTGCACCAGTATTGTCAGCCCGTCCACATCCCCCGGGCCGATGGGCGGCGCTTTTGTGGCTCCCGGCGGCGCTGCAAGCGCCGCGCCCACCCGAAACAGCGTGCGCTGTATCTCCTCCGTCCAGTTGCGGATTTCCGCGTCCTCGCACACCGAGCGCGCGAACGCAAGAAAGCTGCCCAGCTCATCTACCGTCCCATAGGCTTCCACGCGCCCATTGGCCTTCGACACCCGCGCGCCGCCGATCAGGCCTGTTTGCCCGTCATCGCCCAGTTCTGTCGCGATACTCATTCAGTTCCCCCTACTAAATAACATTGCAAAGCAGCAGCAAGACAACAACTAACAGCACCCCGCCTACGCCGCCGGCACCGCGCCATCCCCAGCGTCGGCCCCACGGCCAGAAAGGCAGCGAGCCGGTGAGGAGAAGAACAAGGACGGCGATCAGAACGGCGACGATCATGGCACCCTCAGCTGAGCCCGGCTAGCTCGCGCGCCCGCAGCAGCACACGGAGCAGCATGGGCGAGGTCAGGCGTCCGGTGTTTGTGTTTTGGCGCGACGGATGATAGGTCCCCAGCAGCCAACCGCCGCCGGGCAGAGGATGCTCGACCCCGTGGCCGAAAACGTACGCGCTTCGACGCTGGATCGCGCCCATACGCAGCAAGTACGCGGAGTAGCCGTCAAAAGCGATTTTGCCCAGTGCGAGCACCACGCGCAGTTGCGGCAACAGTTGGAGCTCCTGTTCCAGGTAGGGGGCGCAGTTGCGCAGCTCGTCGCCATTCGGCTTGTTGTCGGGCGGGGCGCAGCGCACAAGGTTGTTGATGAGCAGGTCCTTCAGCCGCAGGCCATCGCCCCGCTCCGTGGCCTGCGGCTGCGAAGCAAAACCGGCCTCCCACAGCAGCGGATACATAAAGTCGCCCGCGCCATCGCCGGTAAAAGGCCTGCCGGTGCGGTTGGCCCCGTGCGCGCCCGGCGCAAGCCCCAGCAGGAGCACACGGGCGCGCCCGTCGCCGAAACTCGGCACAGGCTTGCCCCAGTACTGCTCATGCCGGTAGGCGCGGCGCTTTTCTTGGGCGATGCCCTCGCAATAGGTGCGGAGGCGCACGCAGCGTGTGCAGGCGACCACGCGCGCGTTCAGGTCGGCAAGGCTGGTTGGGGTCGCCGCATCCCTCTCAGGCAGGTTGGACAAAGCAGCACTCATGGCTGCACACGAGTGTATCGCTCGGAAACGAGCCCGCCCGCGCCTCCCAAGTAAACACACGCCAACCGCCTGCGAGGCATCGTAGAATGGGCACGCCACGCGCTCGCACCTGTTTGCGCTTGCCCGGCACACTTTCACGTTACGAGGAACCCGGCTTTGCCCACACCTTCTCCTCGCACTCCTTCCCTCGTGCTGCTCGGCTCGGCCCTGCTGCTCGCGGGCTGCGGCGGCAACCACGCCAAGCCCGCCAACCCCAACCAGCCCCAGCCACTTCTTACGGACCAATCCATGCAAATCGGCGGTGAAGATGTAGTGATGCTGCGCAGGAGCCAGACCGTCGATTCCGCGACTCCGCAGTTCGTTTCGGCCACGGTGCTGCCCGGGCGCGGCTTCAACCTGTTTCAGGTCACGGCAAACCTGCCCGGCAAGGGCGAGCTTCCCCTGTTCGCCTCGCCCGGCCTGCCCGAGGCCGCGAACAAGCTCAAGGGCGGCTCTGACGACCCGAACGGCATTCTGAGCTTCTCCTTCGGCGGCGCGTTCCTGGTGCCCTATCCCAACCGCATCCTGGGTAAACTGACACCCGACGGGAAAGGGGTGGAGGCGACCTGGCACGGCAAAACCGTGATCCTTCCGGCGGACTGGAGCGGCAAGAATCCCGGCGCGCGCAAGCATGCCATTCACGGCCTGATCCTCGATCAAAAAGTCGAGAATATTCAGCGAAAGGACAGCGCGGACGGCCAAAGCGTCAGCGGCATCCTCCATGCGGGCGACTTCGGCGGCCGCTGGTTTTCCTCCACCGACCTCCAGTTCCAGATCGACCTTCTCGGCGACTCCTTGACGGCAACCATTACTGCTAAAAACGTCGGTACCGCGCCGGAGCCGATGGCCATCGGCTGGCACCCTTACTTCGCCATTCCGAGCGGCGACCGGACGCAGGCGCGCCTCCAGATTCCGGCTGCGAAGTATGCGGTCGTGAACAATTACGACGACACCTTCCCCACGGGTCAGCTGAAACCCGTCGCGGGAACGCCTTATGACTTCAATGCGCCGGGCGGCAAGGCGCTGGGGCAGCAGTTCCTGGACGACAATTTTTCCACTCTCACCCGCACGAACGGCGCGGTGCCCGTCGAGCTGACGGACCCGGCCTCAAAGTACGGCATCCGGATCGAAGGCTTGTCGCCCGAGATCAAGACCATCCAGGTATACGCGCCGCCGTCCAAACAGCTGGTCGCCATTGAGCCGCAGTTCAACTTGGCCGATCCGTTCGGTGGGGAGTGGCACGGTATGGATACCGGCATGGTGACCCTCCAGCCCGGCCAGAGCGTGACCTGGAAGGTGCGTTTGCAACTGTTTGTGCCGCCGCCCCCGCCCACACCCGGCGTGCCTCAGCAGTAAAGCAAGGCGGCAAGGGGTGTCCACCTTGCCGCTTCTCTTTACCACCCGTATACCAAGCCCTGCCCGCGGTTTGACCCGCCTTCTAAAGCTCCGTAGCATAGAAGCTGACGCCGTCCCCGCTCGCGCTGCCCGCAGGTTTCTTGCCCCTTTGCAGCAGAGCTCCAAACATACGGACGAGCACACCCGGAAGGCACACGTTGAGCTCAACAGAAACTCTTTCCCAAGCCCCTGAAGAAACAGCCGCCACGGCCGAGACCCAGCCTGCACACGTGCATAACCATGCCCCGGCCGGTCCGCCCATGCATCCCGAGCTGACGCGCGATGTTGTTGTGGAGATTTCCGCGGAAGAGGTTTCAACGGCATTCCGCCGCATCGTCAAGAACTATGGCCGGCAGGCGCGCATTCCGGGTTTCCGCGCGGGCAAGGTACCACCGTCGCTTATCCGCTCGCGGTTCGATGAGC
>CAXTKZ010000030.1:0-29682 GCA_964244985.1 uncultured Acidobacteriaceae bacterium | reverse complement strand
CTTCTGGAAGCAGATTGGAGAGCAAGTTTTCAATTCCGTTTGGCAATCGATCGATGTTGGGTACCGATCTCGGTCGACAACGGTCTGATTCAGCTTTCACCGCAACAGAACAGGCAGCGCACCCACCGTGAGCGAACCCGGCGGCAGGTCGACTGCCTTGCCGAGAGCATCCTCCTCGTGGACCGCTTTCCATTCCGGCGGCGGTGTCAAAGTTTGCGGGTCCTTGCTCGCCCACAAAATGTGGATAGTTTTCTTCGCGGGCGTTTGCAGCGTAAGGGTCCACAGATTGCCAGGAGAGCGGGTCAGGGTCTGATAGGTGGCACCCAAAAGCCAGCGCTCGACCGTGCTGTAGGCCGTTGTCGCCTCTTTGGGGCGGGTGCCGCCGTCGTCCCCCAGCGCGTACTGCGGCTCTGCCCAGGCATACCAGTAAAAGCGCGCGATCCCGCCGGCCCAGCCCGACAGGTACGAGCGGGCAACGACGGCCGCAGCCTCATCCTGGTCGAGCACATGGACATAGCCAGGAAAATCCTTGATCTGCGCGGCGGCCGTGGGGCCGGAGTGGATGTAGTAGCCCGACTCCGTATCCCAAACGGGCTTTGTGCCGACGAGCTTGTGCAATTCACGGGCGGTTCCGATCACGCCCTCGGGATTGGGCGCTTTGCTCAGGTCGTCGTAGAAGTGATAGCCGAGCACATCGAAGGTGTCCTTGCCGGTCTTTAAAAACTGCCATAAAAATGGGAAACCGCTGCCCGGCGCTGGGGAGGGAGACACCACCGTGATGCTCGGATCGACCTCCTTCAGCACGCGGTATGCCGCCTGGCACAGCGCAACCATGTGAGGAATATCGCCCGAGTAAGAGTCCTTCTGGTTGGGCTCGTTCCACAGCTCGTAAGTTGAAACTTTGCCCTTATAGCGGGTCGCGACCTTGCGGACATACCCTTCCCAATCGCTCATGTCGGCCGCTTCAGAGCGCGCACCGGGGTGCTGCCAAGGGTATGGGTTGGTTTCCTCCGGCCGCGCGGCCGCCCATGTCGGGGTGCTGCTGAGGACCAAAAGCAGCTCCGCGTGGTGCTTCCGCGCCCGGGCAACATCGGCATCCAGGTGGTCGAAGGTCCAAACGCCTTTATCGAGCTCGACGTGATCCCAGGTGGAATCGAACAAGCGGACATAGTTCACATCGAGCATCGGCCAGGTATGGCTCCATGCGGCACCTGCCAGGTTGATACCGAAATAAGTCTTCGGCACTGGCCCGTTTACAGCGACGCTGCTGAGCGGTACCGGGCGGGCGTCCTGGGCGAGCGGAACCGCCGCGGGCTGCTGCGCCGACGCGCATAACGCGCAAGCAAACAATCCAAGCCGGATCGGACGACAACTGTGCATGGGCATGGAAACCTCCTTCATCTTCATGCGGCTGCGGGCTCCGGCAGAAGCACGGGCATGAGGGGTGCAAAGCGTGGACGGGGCTGCTTTTCCGAACCTCCCGCGATGCCCATAAATGTGAGCAGGAGCACTGCGCCCGCCCGGGAGATGGGATTGGTGAGGATCGGCTCGCCGAACGACAGAATGGTGAGCTGGAGAAAAACGATAAACAAAAAAGCATGCTGGGCTGAAAGGCGGGCAGTTCGGCCCCCCCGCCAAAGGGTGCGAAGGTACAGCAGCATCACAAGCGCACCCGCGCCGATGCCGCCCGAAACCATGGCTTGCAACAGTTCGTTGTGGCAGTGGGGCGGGATCCAGTGCGCGTACCGCCACTCATCACGTAGAGCGTTTTTAGGACCGCTGATGTAGCCGTAGCCCATCCAGGGCCGCTTTACGAGGGCGCGTTCCGCGGCCTGCCACACGTAGGTGCGTTCAGACAGGGTGACAACATTGTTGAGGCCATGGCCGCGGCCGGCGTAGTCGATCACGCGGTCGGAAAACAGCGCCACGCCTAAAACTGCCGCCACAAGCATCGCGGCTCCGGCAGCCTTCCACGCAACCCGCCTGGATAGAAACACCATGTAGATGAAAAATGTGAGTACAAATGCGCCTTCCTCAGCGCGCGCGTAGGTGAGGAACAACGTCAGAAGAGCGAGGGCTGTGCCTGTGTACCTGCGCCAACCGTTCGTAAACAGCAGGCAGTAAAAAAAGCCTATCTCCGCATACAAACCGAGGCCGATCGGGTGAATCAGCAATCCACCCAGCCGATGCGTCGCTTCCGCGCCTTCGCCGGACTCGCCGTATGCCTGTGACGGCAGGATCGGCAGCATGCACCAGACGATCAGGATATTTGTCCAGCAGACAGTACCCAGCAAACGGACGACCAGGTCCCGCGCGGAGTGTTGAGGCTCGCGCGCGTACAAGGAAAGGAGCAGAACAAAAGCGACGATCCACTCGAACATGCGATACACGCTGACGAGGAAATCGGTATGGGAACCGGGGTTGAGGCGGTTGCCGGGACCGAGCAAGGTAGCGGCGGCCATGAGGAGAAACAGTGCCATCCATAGAGGAGCCTCAAAGCGGATGCGTCGGGGCAGCAAGGGTCGGCGATTGAGCAGATGCATGCTGAGCAGCAAAAACGCCGATGAAAACGAGAGCAGCATCGCACTGATGGACGTCAGGTTGAACAAGCCGGCGCTATGCGTCAGGTTGGAGGAGTCGAACTTGACGAAGTTCGGCAGTCCGACCGCATACACCACCGTCATCCAGTAGCGGAGCGGGTGTTTTGTCCTGGTGAGAGCGGGCGCGAGTTGGAGCATCGAAGCACATTCCCTTTTACGCAAATACTTCAAAGGTATGCGGCTTTTCCGTTGGGAAAAGCCGCGAAACTTAGAATCGCTTTGCTCCGCCGTGCAGGAGCACTGCTTCAGCGGAGCGAATAAATCAGCGCGGACGAGGCGGACGTAGCGATCCCCGCGGTGAGCACGGTTTTGAATTTGCTGACGGGCACATACAGGATGTCGCCGTCGCGCAGCGCCATCGCTTCCGCCTTGCCTGCCGTGATTTTGTTGTAGGGCACGGGAAGCGCGGCGAGTGAACCGTCCGGGTTTTTGCGCACAACGTGGATGGAGCCAATAGCCGCGTTGGCGGCGGTGCCCGATGCGGCGGACAGCGCTTCAATGACGTTGAGGGTCCCATCGTTTTGCAGGAGATAGCCCCCGGGGCGGTTCACGCCGCCGAGCACATACACGATGCCCGCACGGGGAATCAGGACCGTGTCGCCGGGCTGGATTGTGATCCCGCCGCCGTGAGCGGTGGCGCGGTCGTAGGGCAGCGTAACCCTGTCACCGCTCGCGCGGGTCAGCTCGACGGTGTTGCCGGCCAGCTGCGTTTCGCCGCCCGCTATCGCGAGTACATCATCGAGCCGGTGCGGAGCGAGCAACGGCAGCCGACCCGGCGACTGCACCTCGCCGATCACCGTAATGTTGCCGCCCGCGTACTGGACGATGTCGAGGTTGGTGCGCGGGTGCAGCAGGATGCCCGAGGACACGAGCTTTTGGTTAATGACGATTTGCGCCCCGGCCAGCGTGAGGCCCGCGATGTGGACCGGCCCGGACAGCGGGACAGCGACGTCGCCCGCATCGTCGATGCGCAGCTGGCTTGAGATTTCGGGCATGTCGTAAACCTGCAAATCGAGCAGGAAGCCGGGCGCAAGCGTGAGCTTGGAAAAGTCTTCAGGAACGGCGGCCGTGGAAGCGTTGCGGTTCGCGTTGCGCCCTTCTTTCGACGTTCCCGTGGGCGGCACGGCGGAATACTCATGTGTGATGGGCTGCACTTGTGCGTGTGCTCCCGCGGAAAAAAGGATCAGCACAAAAAGCGGGAAAGTTGTTTTAAGCATGTCGGCTCACTTTCTCGAGTGCAGCGCGTGGGGCCGTATAAGCGGGGAGAGTTTTCGCGGCGTCCACGCCGTTCAGCGCAAAGCCCAGCATGGGCGCGCGCATGCGGAGCAGCAGGGTTGCGTAGGTGCGCAGGATGTCGCGCGAGGTGACGCCGGAGCGCAGTACGGCAACCACGCCATCGACTTTTTCGGCGATCACGGCTGCATCCGTAAAGGGAAGCATCGGCGGTGAATCGACGATCGTCCAGCGGTAGTGCGCGCGGGCGTCGGCCAGCAGCTGATCAAAGGCATGGGAAGAGAACAGCTCGGCCGGGAGCTCCGGCGTGTGACCGGCGGGCAGCAGCGCGAGGTTGGAAAGCGCGGCGTGCGGGATAGCGCAATCGGCGAGAAGCGGGCAGCCGGTTTCAAGAGCCTCGCTCAAGCCTTTCCCATCGCGCTGCGGGAAAAACGAGCCGAGCGCGGGGCTGCGCAGATTGGCATCGATGAGCAAAACACGTTCACCGCGCTGCGCGAGCGCGAGCGCGAGGTTGTAAGCCACGGTAGACTTGCCGTCGCCGGCAAGCGGACTGCCGATCATCAGCACGCGGGGCTCGCTGCCCGCTTCGAGCAGTCCGACCACAGCGGTACACAGGAAGCGGTAGGCTTCTGCAAAAGATGAACGTGGGGCGGCGATCATGTTGGCCTCGCCCAGCGTGGGGATTTGTGAAAGCACGGGGAGGTGCACAGTGCTCTCCACATCGCGCGCGACGCGGATGGATACATCGTTGCTCTGTTGGATAAAGGCGAGCAGAATCCCCAGCACCAAGCCCGCGGCAAGGGAGACGGCAAGAACAATCGGCTTTTTCGGCCAGGAAGGCGAACCGGGAACAAGCGCACGGTCCACTACATCGAGCCGCGTTGCGTGGATGCCCGCGGCGACGTTGGCCTGATTGAGCTGTGAGTACAGATTTTGGTAGAGGGTCCGGTTCGATAGCGCTTCTTGCGAGAGTAGTTGCAGCTGCACGGCTTCGTCGGTGAACTTGTCCGCGAGGTGCTGCTGCTTTGCAAGCTGCGCGCGCAAAGCTGCCTCACTTGTTTGCGCATATTTGTAATCATTTTCGGCGCGGGCGCGGATGCGGTTCATTTCCCCCGCGATCTCGCCGTCCATCGCCTGCAGTTGGCTGGTGAGCTGGACCAGACGCGGGTTTTGCGGGCCGAAGCGCGTGTGGAGGTCGGCGTATTCAACCCTCAGCGCGGTTTGTTGCGAACGCAGGTTGCGCAGCAGATCGAGCCCGCCGCCCTGCGACAGCACCGTGCCGCCGCCGACCAGGTTCATGGCACCCAAACCAAGCACCGTTTCCGGATCCTGCGACTGCGTGAGATGAAAGATCGTCTCGCTTGAAATACGGCCGGCTTCGGCTTGTGTCAATTCACCATTGAGGGCACTCAAGCGGTCAAGCACGGAGTTGTGCGCCTGCAGCACCTGCCCGGAGGACTGGCCGGTAGGTTGGCCGATGGATTGGATTTCAAGGCCGGCGAGCCCGGTCTTGTGTTGAAAATCCGCAAGCGCTTGTTCAGAGTCGCGGACTCGGTCGCGCAAGCCGCCGATCTCACGAGAAATCCAGTAGGAAGTCACGTTGCTGGTTTGGAGACGCCGCGCCATCGTATCGGCGATGAAAGTTTCGCTCAGGGTATTGGCTGCTTTCGCGGCAACCTGCGGGTCTGGGCTCGAGAAAGCAATGTGGATCAACCGGCTGTCCGGCACGGAAGCAACCTTGAGCGCTTTCGCAAACAGGTGAAGGTAGCTGTCACGGGTCTTGGGGGCGCGATCGAGCGGCAAGCCGGCTTCTGCTTTCACCTTGACTCTGCTGAACGGCAAAGTGTTTTGTAGGTGAAGCTGCTGGATGACTTCAAGCGCGAGCCCGTCCGACTGAAGGACGTTTGTATCGGTTTCAACCTCTGTTTTGACGTCCTCGGGGACGCTCAGTTCCGGCCCGACTGAACCCGAAGCAGCGCTGCTTTCACGGTTCACTTCGAGTGCTGCGGTGGCCGTGTATTGCGGGCGAATGAGCAGGCAGGCAAGAATGCCGAGCAAGAGGCAGCTCAACGTCGCGACAAGAACTGTTTTACGTCGTGCAAGCAGCACGCCCGCAAGGTCGTGAAGGCTTTCATACGCTTCAGGCGTAGAGGGCTCGGGAGCGGGCGGCGAGCTCCATAGCGGGCGCGGCATTTGTTGAAAAATGGGTGGGCGCGACAGCCCGGGATGCTTCTCGGTCATGCTCTGCATATCCTCAAACGGGCATTGCCGACGGGCAGAATGCCTGAATTTTATGTCGAGTCGAGCTCGATCTGGGTCTTGAGGTTTTCGCAGATTGCTGAGGAGCATAGCCGGCGCGGGGGAAAACTATCGCGAGCTGTGAGTTGGACTCTACCCGATGATCTATTTCCCGGCAACCATGTTTTCACCGGGGGCCAGCACTTTTCTGTAAATGGTAATCAGCTCTCGGTAGTTTGCCTCGGGCGTATACCGCGCCAGGTAAGCGGCACGCGCGCCCTCACGCAACCTTTCTACAACTTCTGGGTGATCCTGCAGCCAGGTAAGAGTTCGAGCGAGTGCCGCGTGGTCGCCGGGCGGGTACAACAGCCCATTGTGGTGCGGCTCAATCAGCGAGGCCAGGTTGCCGTGAGCGGTGCCGACGACCGGCAACCCCAGAGAGAACGCTTCAATGAGAACCAGCGGCAAACCCTCGTACCAAAGCGACGGAAGCAGAAGGACCCGCGCGCGGCGCATGGCATCGAGGATTTGTTCGTGGCTTTGGCGGCCTTTGACCAGCAAACGGCTGCCCGGGCGCTGAGCTGCCTGCTGCAGAGCGGGCATCATGGGGCCGTCGCCGAGGACCACGACGTCCATGGGCAGCAGCCCGGTAAGGTCGGCATCGATAATCGTCTGCAGGCCTTTTTCAGGGCTCAGGCGGCCCACGAACAAGGCGTGGTTCTCACCGCCCGAGCCGACACCGAGATCAGCGGTGAAGTTGGGTTTGATAAAGATTTTCTCGCGCGGAAGACGATATTCGCTTAGTTTGGCAGCGGAAAAGGGAGTGAGGGCGATGTACGCGGAAACCTTACCGGCCCATGTCCCCAGCCGGTCGTGCAAAGCCATGCCGAAACCGGAAACGGCACTGCCCGCGCGGCTGCCCCGATAGCAGGCATGCCGCACACCGGGTAGAAAGCTGCGGGTCTGGGGGCATTCCTCGCATACCGCGCCGGCGCGGAACAACGTCGCCCCCGCGCAGATAAGGCGGAAGTTGTGCAGCGTATGGACAACCGGAACCCCGGCCGCGGCACAGGCATGGAAAGCGGACGGTGAAAGCGTGGGAAAGAAGTTGTGTACATGCACAACATCCGGGCGGTGGCGCTCGATCGCGGCTTGAAGAAGCGACCTGCCCCGGGGCGAGTAGATGGACCGCGCCCCCGCCGTCAACTGACTCCAGGCACTTTGGATATGGTCATTGTCGAGATGGACTCGCTCCACTGCGTGACCGTGCTCTTCGAGCAGGTCGGCCTCCGCGGCGGCTACATTGTCTTCGCCGCCGCTTTGCTGGTAGCGATTGTGCGCAACCAGAATCCGCATGCTTTTCCCCTTCGTGTGCAGGGATACCATAGAGCATTACCGGCAAGAGCGTGAATTGCCAAGAAAGATGCATGCGGCTTTCATTTCCGAAAAGCCGCATGCAGGGTTTCAGGCCTTAGTGCAAATGCCGGATCGCACACACAATTGGTGGGCAGGTAAATTATTGGTAGCCCACGAACAAGGGCATGCGGAAGTTGGAGCTTGAAGGCGCGGTGACCCGCTTCTCCGTGCTGCTTCGCATTTCGTCCACTTGTGTTGTGTAGCCGCAGCCTGAACAGTACACCGACTCGGTGTAGATGTAGGAAACCTGAGAATCGGTGGAGCGGAAGGCCATGTCCGACCCGGGCACGGTTGCCGCTGGGTATAAGAGACCGCCCAGGAGTTCCGTTTTCCCGCCTCCCTTCGTGTCGATCACCATGCCGGCGCGCTCGGTTTTCAGACCCAGGATCCAAAGGTTCGCACCATTGTTGACGATCTTGGTTCCGGCTGCCTCGTCATTCAGCTGCCGCGCCCACACATGCTGCCCTGGCTGCAGGCTGATGGCAGTGGTTTCAACGTCCTCAAGGTACAGATTGCCTGCGCCGGGAGAACTTGTGTACGTCAGCCGCGCGTCCTTGACAACGACGGGCCGCGTGCCGCGATGGTCGATCTTGAGCCCGTAGCCGAACTGCTCGATAACGAGCGGCTCGGTGCTGTTGCCTGTAACGACAAAGCGAATTCCGCCGCCGTTGGTACCCCCTGTGCTGCCGTTGATGACGGACGAAAATCCGACGATGCGATTCACCGAATCCGGCACCGTTACAGCCGCCTCGTTGTAGGAAAAGTAGGAGCCGAACGGGAAGTACACCGTGTGCGTGCCGGCGTTGAGTGCTGCCTTAAGCGGACCGGTATCGCCGTACGAGCGCGGAACAAAAGCGGTCCAGTCTGTGGTGCTGGTGCTGAAATAGGAGGGCGTTTCCGAAACAGGCAGCTTCAGGCTACCCGCCGAGGTCGATCCAGTCAGTGTTTGAGCGGCCCCTGTGAGCAGCTCGCTTACACTGCCGACGGCGGCTTTGATGGCAGCGGGGCTTGCGTTGGTGTTTGCCAGTGTCCTGCCGTAGCCGGTTGAGGAAACATTACGCATGTAGATGTTAGTGTCCGTCTGCACGGCTGCCGAGGAGCTGTTGCCGCCGTTCAGCTGCCCATCGAGCATCACGACCGAGCCGCCCCGGTTCACGATTGCCGGAACTGCGTTGGTGCTGTGCAGCCCGCGAATCTGCAGCGGTTGGTTTGTGTCGCGGATACCTGCAACATTCTGGCCGCTGAGCGTTATGGCTTCCAGTGTCGTACTGTATTCCGCATTGTTCAGGATGATGCCCGTGTCGAAGCCGGTGATGGTTGTGTTGCGGACAAGCAACGGGCCCGCGTATGGGCGCGTTAGGTCGATCCCGGCGACGCCGCGGCCGTCCTCGCTTGTTACAGCTACGTTATGGATAGCGCCGGTGTTGTTCGAGATGTAACTGAGGGCCGTTGCACCCGGGTTGCCGACACCGATGGTGAAGCTCAGGTCCCAGATGTTTTGGTGGAACGATTGATTGCCGGCGGGGGTAAGAATAAGCGGTTTTGGTGAAGCTGCATTGCTGAATCCGGCAGACGACGGTGCGAGGCGAATGATGCTGCTTCCCGCGCCCGCGCCCTGCAGTGTCACGCAGCAGCCGATCCACCGAAGCGTGTCGTGGACAAGATAGGTACCGGGAGGGAAATAAAGAGCTTTCGGCCGGCCGTAGTAGTCGATCGTTTTATCTGCGCGCCCATCGGCCAAGGCGGCCTGGATAGCCGCGGTGTCGTCCGTTATGCCGTCGCCCACCGCACCGTAGCTCTTCACGGAAGGCATAAAACCCGCCGGGAAGGAAAGCGTGGTTGCCGGCGCGGCCGCACCCAGGGCTATGGCAGGGTTCGAGTCGCTGGACGCCGTAGCTGATTGGTCTGCAGTGGCCTGGCCCGCGGCTGCCTGGCCTGTCGCTGCCTGGCCCGTAAAAGTCGCGCTTGTGCTGCAGCCGGTCGAGAACACAGCAACCGGAACGGCCGCCAGGAGCGCGAACGTCGCTGCGGAGCGGCGGGTGGGTGAGGGCAGGAAAGGCTTGGCGGCCTTTGCAAAGTAGGGCGATGGACGAGAATGCATGCATGCTTTATCGGTCGAAATACGGCGCGCTCTACACGATCAGCTGGAAATTGAGCATGCACAATCCCAATCTGGGACAAACGCGGCGGCGTATCCTGATTTGGGATAGCACCGCGAAAAAAGGCCTGCAACGCTGCCGATCGCATCGGCAGCCGGTGTACGGGCCTTGCAGAGTTTCTTTTGCGAAGCTGTCGAAACGGTTAGCATGTGCTGTGGTGTTTGTCGGCAAAAACGCGGGAAACTTGAATGCGCAAGCCGGGGGCGGAGCTGTTCGTGGTGAAGGATGAGCCAGTGCCGAGGTGTGATTTGACAGCTTTTCGATGGGGAGTGTGCCCGCTCATCCTGGTGGTCTGCTGCGGAGCCTGGGCGCAGAACGCTCCTCTACCGGCCGGCGGAAGCTTTACGGATACGGCAGCCGCAAGTGGGGTGCGGTTCACCGGCGTTGCTTCGCACACCGCAAAGAAGTATCTGATTGAAACAATGGGTTCAGGCGTGGCCGCATTTGATTACGACAACGACGGGCGGCTGGATCTCTTCTTTGTTAACGGCGCGCCGCTGGCTGATCCCACACCACCCGGTACTGTCCCGCAAAAGGCGAGCCTAGCCGACTGGAATAGGCTTTACCATCAAAAAACCGACGGAACCTACGAAGATGTCACCGAAAAAGCAGGCCTCGCGGGAGCGGGCTACGGCATGGGTGTTGCTGCGGGCGATTTCGACAACGACGGTTTGGAAGACTTATATGTCACGGCCTACGGCGGCAATCGGTTGTACCACAACAATGGCAACGGCACCTTCAGTGATGTTACAAAGCAGTCGGGCACAGGCGGCAGCGGCTGGTCGACAAGTGCCGCATGGGTCGACCTCGACAATGATGGGCTGCTCGACTTAGTTGTCCTGCGCTATGTGGAGTGGAGCTTCAACGATGTATGGTGCGGCGAGCATCGCGAAGGCTACCGCGCTTACTGCCACCCGGATATCTTTCCGGCAGTCAAGCCGCTGGTCTATCACAACGACGGCCATGGGCATTTCACCGAGGTCGCGGACAAGGTCGGAATCAACAAGCCGGGCAAGGGTTTGGGCCTTGCAATTGCCGATTTCGATCACGACGGTAAGATCGACATTGCGGTCGCGAACGACTCCATGCTCGAGTTTCTTTACCGCAATAAAGGCGACGGTACCTTTGAGGAAGTCGGGCTCCCGGCGGAGATCGCGGTGGACGGCGACGGGCGCACCTATGCCGGCATGGGGATCGACTTCCAGGATTACGACAATGACGGGCTTCCGGACTTGGTCATCACCAACCTTGCCAACCAACGCTACGCGCTTTACAAGAACAACGGCGATTCAAGCTTCACTTATGAAAGCTATATGTCGGGCGTGGCGCGCATGACGCAGCTCCATTCCGGCTGGGGTATTCATTTTTTCGATTACGATAACGATGGCCTTAAGGATCTGCTGGTCACGCAAGGGCACGACCTGGATACTGTGGAGCTGAACTCGCCGCAAATTAAGTACAAAGAACCCATGCTGCTGGCACGCAATACCGGACGCAACTTCGTGGATGTATCCGCGCAATCGGGCGCTGTATTTCAGGAGCCCTGGGTAGGGCGCGGGCTGGCGGTCGGCGATCTGGACAATGACGGCCGGCTCGACGCAGCCGTCGCGACCAACGGCGGAGCGGCGCACCTGCTGCATAACGAAACCGCGCCCAACAATCACTGGCTGACCGTCGCGCTTAAAGGTACGCGCTCGAACCGCGACGGCATCGGCGCGGAGATCCGCTTGGTGGCGCCGCACGGGAAGCAGTTCGTGACTGTATCGACCGCCGGCAGCTACCTTTCTTCGAACGACAAACGCGCGCATTTCGGGCTGGGCGGCGATGCGGCTGCCACTTCGCTGGAGATCCTATGGCCGAGCGGTACCGTGCAAACACTGCATGACGTAAAAGCGGACCAGGTGTTGCTGGTGGAAGAGCCGCGTACGCCAAGCAAGTGAAGTACTACTGGTGGGGGGTGCCGGCCTCCTGCTTCAAACGCTGTACTTCGGCAAAAGCATGCTCTGCATCTGCCCTTCTGCCGAGCTTCTGGTAGGCGCGTCCCAGCTGATACCAGGCGCTCTGCGCGATGAACGGTGAGGGTTCGGCCGCAAGCGACGCCTCGAAAGCTTGTGCCGCTTCCGCATTGCGGCCCAGCGCCGCCATACCCAGCCCCAGGTAGAACTGCGTGGGCGCGGGGCTTGCGTGCAGCCTGGCGGCTTCATCCAACAAGGGAACGCCCTCGGCAGCCTTGCCACGCTCCACATCGATTTTGCCCACGTTGTACAGCGCGATGGCGCTGTGCGGGTTCAGCTTCAGCTCCTGCTGGTAGGCGGCCAGCGCTGCGTCAAAGCGGCTCAGCTTCTGGTTCTCCTCAGCCAGCGACTCATACAAGTCGGCATTGTCAGGCTGCTTTTTAAGCGCGGCCTCATACTCAGCAATCGCTTTTTCAGGCTGGCCCGAGGCAGCCAGGCTTTCCCCCAAAGCCCGATGCACCAGCGCCGAGTCGGGATCGAGCGCGTACATGGCGTGGTAAGCCTGTTCAGCGACAAGGGAGTGCGCGCGGCCCTGGTAGTACAGCAGCTGCGGGTCCTTGGGCGAGAGCGCCACGGCGCGGTCGAGCGGCGTGGCAGCGGCTTGGGGGTGATTCGCACCCAACTCCACAATGCCGAGCCAGGTCAGGGCTTCCAGGTTGTCGGGCTGCGCCGCAAGCTCCTGATGGAGGTTCTCCGCGGCGGCCCCGGCATCGCCGCCCTGGTACTCGGCAATACCGAGAAATAAATGCGCACCGGGCGTGTGCGGGTCGAGCGCGAGCGCACGCCCGAGAGCAGTTTCCGCTTCGGTTACTTGCCCCGCGCGCAGCTCGGCCAAGCCCAGGCCCAGGAAGCCGGGTGGGAAATCGGGAGCTGCCGCCGTGGCCTGCCTGAAGGCCGCAACGGCTTCCGATGGGTGCCCCTGCTGCATGGCACTTGAGCCTGCGTTCATCAAGCGCTGCACCTCGGGAGAAGGCGCGTTTTGAGCGCTCCCGGCGGTAAAAGCCAGCGAAACAAACAGTGCGGTTTGGATTGACCGGCGCGGCCGACGAAAGTGAAAAGTAGAGGCACCGCACATCATGGGTCCATGATGGGTCCAATCCATCGGACATGGCAAGATTTACGTTTGACTGGCTCCTGCCCCGGCAAGCTGTGAATAACCCGCCGGAGAACGCCACGGAAGTACTCTCGACAATGGGTACGGTGATTCTGCATAATCCTCACGCGTGCATAAATTACAAAAATAGTGCGCCGAATCGTTTAAGAACTTCCACGGAACTCTTCAGGAGAGCAGTGAACATGCAGAAATGTACTCAGAAAGCCTCGGGCAGAAACGCTCAGGGATCCAGTTGCGATACGCCCGAGCAGGCCTGCTCCGCGACAACCGGGACCATTGGTCAACGGAGCAAAGCAGCGCGGGGTTTTGGGATCGATCTCTTTTCTCGTCCAATCTCGCTCAAGGCGGGGCTGGGCCTGAGCCTGTCCGCGACGCCTCTGTTGCTCTGCACACTCCTGGGCGGGCCGCAGGCACAGGCGCAGTCGGCTTTCGGCAACCTGGCGGGCACGGTCACCGATCAAAGCGGCGCGGTGATTCCCAATGCACAGATTACGGCCAAGAATCAAGGGACCGGCCAAACCTTCAACACCGTTTCTTCTTCATCGGGCGATTACCGCTTCGGCGATATCCCACTGGGCCGGTATGACCTGAGCACGAGCGCGCCGGGTTTCTCGACCACGAACAGCACCGGCTCGGATGTCACGATCAACAGCACGACGTCGCTCGCCATCGTGATGCGCGCCGGCGAAGTTTCGACCAACGTCACCGTCGATGCGAGCGCCCCCGCGCTGCAAACGCAAACCTCCGACATCAGCGGTACGGTGCAAACGCGCCAAATCATCCAGCTTCCGCTTGCGCTCGGCGGCATCGGCGCGCTGCGTTCGCCGGAGTCGTTCGTATTTCTGCTCCCCGGGACGACGGGTCCTGGCACCGGCAGCAATAACTCCAACGGCATCTTCTTCTCCCGCATCGGCGGCGGTCAGGCTTTCGGCAACGAAATCCTGCTGGATGGCGTAAGTCAGCAGCGCAGTGAAAACGGTTCATCGTTCGACGAGGAAGCGCCTTCGGTTGAAGCGCTGCAGGAGTTCAAAGTCACAACCGCCACGCCTTCTGCCGAGTTCGGACGCACCACGGGCGGCATTGAAAGCTTCGCGAGCAAGCAAGGCGGCAACGACTATCACGGCACGGCTTACCTGCTGTTCAAAAACGACGTGCTGGACGCGAACACCTGGTTCAACAATGGAAACAAGGCTGCCAGCTGCGTCGGAGCAGCCAATACGAGTGCCTGCCGCGAGCGGTTCAACGTGCCCGGCGACAAGAAATACGACTACGGCGGTACATTCGGCGGGCCTGTCCGCATCCCGCATCTTTACGACGGGAAAGACAAATCCTTCTTCTTTTTCTCGTGGGAGCAGTTTCAACAGAAGCTGAGCGGTACGCCGTTTTCGACGCTTCCTACGGCGGCTGAACGGACAGGGGATTTCTCGCAGCTTCTTGGCGGACCGGCCACGACGACAGACGCCAGTGGTGTGGTCCACACAATCACCAATCCTTGTACCGGCCAGCTGGTACTTCAAAATCAGATTTTCGATCCGGCGACAGCTAGAACTGTGGGCAATGCGAACTGCCGGTCGCCATTCCCGAACAATGTCGTCCCGACAAACCGCTTCAGCCCCGCTAACCAGAAGCTGATTTCGTATCTACCGCTTCCTAACCTCCCAGGTACCGTCAACAATGGGGCTTTCAACCTGCCGTATGCCATTAATGACACGACGGAGACGATCCGCGGCGACCAGGTTATTACGCAAAACGATCGTGTTTTCGCCTCCTACAATTCGCGTGAAAACAACCGCTACACCGGGCAGCCGGTTCTGCCTTTCCCGATCGACAGCGGCGGCGACCAGCAGGACTTCACCACCCATTTCGCGCGGGCGGGCTATGACCATACCTTTAGTCCGACGATTCTCAATCACTTCCTGGTCGGCCTGAACCGGTCGAACAGCAAGAACTTCGAGCTGCCGCTGATTTCAAGCACACTCGTGAACTACTCAGCACAGGCCGGCATCGGCAACGTCCTTTCGAATGCGTATCCGATCATCACCTGGGATGGACTGGACGGTTACACAAACCTGGGACGCGGCGAGGACGGCGATAACGTGGACAATGCACTCATCTTCCACGACGGTGTCGAGTGGCAGAAGGGCAGAAACGGCTTCCAGTTCGGGGGCGAGTTCCGAATCCAGCAATTCAGCATTATCTATCAGGACACCCCTCAATTCCACTATCTCCATAATGAGACCGACTTCAGCTCGAATGGTGGATCCGGGGTAAGCGGTAATTCATATGCATCGTTCCTGCTGGGGACACCCGACAGCGCCTCTCAAAATGTCCAACTGCATGCGCCGCGCTGGAACTCGAAGTACATGGCCGTATACCTCGAGGACAATCTGAAGGCGTCCAACCAACTCACGCTGAATTTAGGCGTACGCTACTCGATCGATTTCCCGCGTACCGAGGCACACAACCAGACCAGCAACTTCAGCTTTGCTGCCATCGATCCCAAATCCGGTTTGCCCGGCGCATATATCTTCGGCACGCAGCCTGGAGTGAACCCAGCTTGGGCGGATACCTATTACAAGAGCATTTCGCCCCGGGTTGGTTTCGCATATTCACCGGCGCAGTCTGAGGGTAAAACCGTGTTCCGCGGCGGTGCCGACATTCTGTACGGTCCGCTCCAGTATTCGGACTTTGGCGGCGGCATGCAGCAGGGCTACTCCGCCAACCCGAATCCCAATAGTCCGGATTCGTTTACCCCGGCATTCCAGATCGACTCCGGCTTCCCGGCATTTGCACGCACAACCAATCTCGACCCCGGCCAGCTGGACGGTGGAACGGGCGTCTTCAACATCATTCCCAACAATGTGATCGAGCCGCAACAGGGTAAGCCCGCGCAAGTCTTCAACTGGAGCTTCCAGATGCAGCAGCAGGTAGCCCAGGACCTGATCTTCACCATCGGCTATATCGGCCAGGCCGCGCAGAACCTGCGCTCGTCGCTGGAAAATGTCAACAACATGCCGCTCGCGGACATCGCGCTGGGCAATGCATTGACCGACACCATTCCCCAGGGCGGCTCCGCTGACGGCATCAAGGCACCGTTCCCGACCTTTGCCGGGCAGGTCCAGCATGCGCTGCGTCCCTTCCCGCAATATGACTTCATCGCGACCGACTGCTGCCTGCAGAACGTCGGCCACTCCTCCTACAATGCCCTGATCGCCTCGCTGGCGCGCCAGTTCCGCAATGGGCTCAACCTCCAGCTTTCCTATACCTGGTCCAAGAACGAAACCGACGCGGACAGCATCCTGCCCGGCACGAACGCCGGCGTGCAGCAGGACCAGAACACCTTCGACCATCGCCAGGAAAAAGCGGTCAGCATCCAGAACATCCCCCACACCTTTGTCGCGAGCTACCTGTACGAGCTTCCGTTCGGGCGTGGCAAGGCTTTCCTGAATCGGGGAGGCATTGCAAACTTCGCGCTCGGCGGATGGCAGATCGGCGGCATCCAGCGGTATCAGTCCGGTTCGCCGTTTTCTTTCGGCCCCGCGACTGGGATTCCCGGTTACCAGAACCTGATCCGCTATACACGCAATCCAACCCAGCCACTTGCTAACCCGGCCTACACCGCAAACAAGCACAAGGCAAACCTGTTCAGCGGCATCTCCTACTTCAACCCGGCGGCGTTTATCGATCCCAATGCTCCCGGACTGCGGGCCAGCCGTCCCAACGGCGCATACGCGCTCGGCACCGGTATCCCGCGCGTCACCGAGGAGGTCACCACGCCTTTGTGGCTCACAGAGGATTTCAGCTTGATCAAGAATTTTCCGATTAAGGAAAACACATTCTTCCAGCTGAAAGTGGAAGCCCTGGATGCCTTTAACCGCCATAACTTTGCCGTTCCCGACGTAACCCCGAATGATGGTCCCGGCCGCTTTGGAGTATCAACGGGAACCGACTATGGTCCACGCAACCTGCAGATTACCGGTCGCGTGAACTTCTAACTCAACCGGGGCTTGGAGGCGCATGATGCCTTCGAGCTTCCTGTCACAGAAAAGCGGGCACAGGCGACATACGTATCGCCTGTGCCCGCTTTCCGTTGCAGCGCCGTTATTTCTCTGGTGTCGAGTGATTTCCCGCAATCGCGGCACTCAGCCGGAACTGTTCCTCGGATTTATCCTTCAACCCCATCCTGCGGTAGGTCTGGCCGAGCAGGAAGTGCAGCGGGCCGCTGTTCGGGGTAAGGAGGAGGGCGCGCTCAAACGCCGCTGCGGCTTCGGGCAGCCTAGACTGCTGGAGGTACAGGTGGCCAAGCTGCTCCTCGATGGGTTCGCGAATTTGCGGGTTGGCCGGAGCCGCGGCTTCCGCCTGGATCAGCAGCGGCAAAGCTTCAGTAAATTGTGCACGGTGGATCAGCACTGTCGCCAGATTGATCATCGGCTGCTCACTGGGCGCGCCCGCACCCGCCTGCCACGCCAACGCATTGCGGTAAGCGGCGACGGCCTCATCGGTCCGGTTGAGGGCTTCAAGCGCCAGCCCCCGGTTGTTTTCCGCCCGAACGCTGTGGGGCTCTAGCGCAAGTACATGCTCAAAGCTCCCGATGGCCGCATTGAAATTCTGATCGGTGTACTGCACCCGACCCAGGCTGTACCAGGCTTCCGTGTTGGCCGGGTTGAGCGCAACCGCGTTCTGGAGCCAGTGAGCCGCCTCCTTGTAACCGCTCATCAGCACATACGCATGTGCCACTTCAACAAGGTTGTCGGAGCTCGGCGGCTCGAGGCGCGCCGCATGGGTGAACTCCGCAAGCGCGTCCTTGGGCTTGTTTTGGTGCACAAGCGTGTCACCCAGGAGCCACCGGGCTGGGGCGGAAAGCTCATGGGTGCCGAGGTACTCGCGAAGAACCGCCTCCGCCTGGTCGGGATGGCGCTCCACCAGCAGCTGCCGCGCGCGAGCGAGTGGGTCGTCTGCCAGCGGCGACCGAAGCTCGATCTGGGCGGCTGCGGGAAGCACACACACAAGCGCTGCAAGCAGGGAAGCTGTCCGCCGGGGCAGGCGGGGTAGGGTTGCGGAAAGCATGGTCGCCTCCATCGTCTCACCGCACTCGCCCGGGCTGTCAATGCTTCGTATGATGGACGCGGAGCACAGGATGGGCATGACCGGGATCGGACGGATATTGAGCACGGCGATTCTCTGGATGGGTGCCTCCAGCCTGTGGGCGCAGGCAGCCGACAGGGAAGCTGCCATGACGCGGGATGAACAAGTGCTCGCCGCCGAGCCGGGCAACAAGGCGGCAGCCGCGGATGAGGTTGCGAATGCGGTGCAGCTGGCTTTGCAGGCCCGTGCAGGCGGGCAGAGCGACCAGGCGCTTGGCTACCTGCTGCGCGCGCGCAAATCCGTCCCCGCGGATCCTACGCTGCTGCTCGATTTCGGAGTGCAAGCGGAAGGGATGCGGTTGTACCAAGATGCGGACGAAGCCCTGACGGAAGCTGACCGGATCCGCCCCGAAGACCCCAACACCCTCTATGCGCTGGGCCGCGTGAAAACGGATGAGGGGCGGACGAACGATGCGGAGCAATATCTGCGTCGGTATCTTGCCTTGAAACCGAACGACGCTTCGGCCCGGTACGGCTTGGGGCGGCTGCTGCACCTGGAACTGCGGGACGACGAGGCCAGGGCTGAACTTCAACGATCGATTGCGCTCCAGCCCGCGCAAACCGAGGCGTACTACATGCTGGGGGATATCGCGCTGGCACAGCATCGCGAGGAGGACGCGGCGCGGGAGTTTTCCGTTGCGCTCGGGCGCGACGGGAACCATGCAGGCGCGCTGGCTGGGCTTGGCACACTCGCCTACCGCCGCAAGGACTACCCGCAAGCCGTGGCGCTGTTGCAGCATTCACTTGCCGTAGCGCCGGACCACCCGGAAACGCACCGTGTCCTGGCGCAGGCGCTCGCGAAGCTGGGGCGCGCGCGCGAGTCCGCCGAGGAGCTTGCCGCGGCCCAAAAGCTTACCGAACAGCAGGACCGCGAGCGCCGCGGCCTGGTGCTGCAAAAAACGCCTTGATGCAATCTCCGCTTTGACCCGTACACTGATCGCACTCGCCGGCACCTCTGGAGGAATCGCTTGAAAATAAACATTGCGGCTGCAACGCTCGGACTCCTGTTTTGCTCACTTATCGGCCAGGCACAATTCTCACAAATGCCTGACGTGCCCCGAACAGCTCTCGGGTCGCCCGCGCTTGAGCCGCCTGTCGGAGCCAAGGTGGCCATCGTGGAATTCGACGATATGCAATGTCCTTTGTGTGCCGCGTGGAACCCCACGCTGATGCAAGCCGCGGCTAAGTACCACGTCGCTTGGGTACGGCACGATTACCTGATCCCGGGCCACCCTTTGAGCCCACGCGAAGCTGTTACAGCGCGATGGTTCGATACCAAATCGGAGCAGCTGGGTGCCGCGTACCGGAACACGATCTTTGCGCAGCAGGGAAGCATTGAAACGCAGGATGACTTCACCCACTGCACCGAGCAGTTTGCCAAAAGTCACAACATTGCCATGCCCTTCGCGATCGATCCTCAAGGAAAGCTGATGGACGCGGTGCGCGCGGATTGCCGACTCGGATTAAGCCTCGGCGTCAATCAAACGCCGACCGTGTACATCGTAACTTCCGGCTCGCATGAGGGCGGATACTCGATTGCCCGCGTACGCGATCTGAACTTACTCTTTACCTATCTGGATCAAGCAACCTCGGCAACAGCCGACAAGAGCGCGGGCAGGCGCACCAAAGCACTATAAATGGAAATCCCTGGCCGGGTGGGCCTGCCTTCCTAGGTGAAGGCTCACCTAGTCTTACTGCTTCAGCGGCACCTCAATCACGGTAACGCTGGCGTTGGGGAAGGTATAAGCGAGCTTACCTGACACGGGTACGGTTTTCGCGGCGGGTTTAACCCGTTCCGGCTCCTCGTCGGTGTTTTCAGCCAAGATAGTGTCGGCCTCAAGTGTACTCACCTGCGCGGGGCCGCTCCCGATGTTCATGGCGCTCAGATCAAGCTCGGCGTGGGCGGACCGCGTCAGATGGCGGTTGAGGCAGAACAAGAGCAGCTTGGTATGGTCTTCAGATTCAGCGGCGGTGATGTCGAGATAAGGCACATTCGGGATCTCCGGCAGCCGGGTGATTCCTTTCGCAATTGAATAGGTGGGACCCTCTCCCTGCACGTCGAGCAGGGTATGCGGGTGCGCACTTGCATACTCGCGCAATACCCAGTAGGAAGGTGCCCCGTAAACTTGCTCGCGCTTTTTCCAAATACCCCCAAACTCAAGGATGCCGGTCATGTCGGAGATGGGCACAATATCGGCATTGCGCATGACCATATTGAGGAAACCGCTTGCAAACAGTGCGCCGCCCATATTCGTGTAGTGCGGGCCGGTGCGGTTGCGCGAGATCATCAGCCATTCCGTAAAGGCGATGTTGACATCAGGGCGCTGCGCCTCAACAGCCTGCTGCTTGATCGCGCGCATCTGCTTTGCCAAGCCCCACGGCAGCGCAAGCGAAGCCATGGAGCGGAACTCATCCGTCGGGTGCTGGAGCTCCACCTGGTCGCCGACCACGAAGTGGGTGGAAATGTAGTTAAAGGTGCCCGGAGGGTTGGTGAGCTGCTGCGCGTTCCAGTCGTGGAAGGTGTCCTCATCCGCGCCCGTCGCAATTAGGCGCGCTTTGGGGTCCACCTGCCGCACTGCTTGGCTCACGGCGAGGGTGCGTGCGGCAACCTCGCTCTGGGCCGGGTAGCCCACCTGCCAGTCGCCCCATAACTCATTGCCGAGCTCCCACAGCAAGCCGCTGTGCGGGATCCAATGCGCATCCACATAGCGGACCCAGTCGGCGGCTTCGCCCGGCGTCCCGGTGCCCAGGTTCAGCGCGATTTGCGGCTGCGCGCCGATGCGCTTGCAAAAATCCAGAAACTCGTCCGTGCCGAAGGTGTTGTACTCCGGAATACCCCAGGACAGATTGAGCTTGGAAACCCGCTTATCGCGCGGACCCAGGCCGTCCTGCCAGTCGTAGGCAGAGGTGAAGTTGCCGCCAAAGCGGAGGACGGGCGAGTGCAGTTCGCGCGCCAGGTCGAGCACATCGGGGTCCATGCCGTCGACCGCGTCCGCCGGTTCCAGCGAAACAGTATCGACTTCAACCCGTGCATCGCCGGTAATTGCAATCGTCAGGTCCACCGGTTCCAGTGGAGCGAGCTGGTCGCGCTTCAGGGTAAAGTCGAACGGATATTTGGTCCAGGTTGTGTTTGCGGCGGTCAGCTCGGCCTTGGCAAGGACCTGGTCGGGATGCCCATGGTGCCGCAAGCTGACCGTCACAGCCGAGCCGCCGGCGATGTGCTTCAACCAAAGGCTGCCATGGTAGACAAGCTCGCGGTGCACGGGTAGATAGACACGCTGGACAATGCCCACCTCCTTGCCCGGAAGCGCTATCAGGAGCAGCGATTGCGTGCTGTTGGCAGCGTCGCCGCGTTGCGGAACATAGCGATTGCCCTGCGTAGGGTCAAGCGGCAGCCAAGGCAGGGGCAAGCCCAGCTCGGAGGCGCGTCGCAGCTCCGGACGCTCCTTGAGCATGGTCGCGGCATTGTTGAGGGACCACAACCCTTCCTCAAAGGAAGGATTCTCGACGACATCGGCCCACAAGCCGCCGTAGGTGGAGTGGCCGATCGGCTCCAGAAAGCTGCCGAACAGCGTGGGCGGCAGCACCTGCGGGTTTGCCGGGCGCGTAATGCGGAGGTGTACGGGCGCATCCGCGGCCATCGGAGATTCGGTCATCTGCGCCCGCGCGGTTCCCGTGAGCACGGCGGCGGAAGCAAGGATTGTGAGCTGGTGCGTTAGGCGCATGGTGCGATAGTCTCCTGGGCTGCCGCGCAATTGTAACCGGGCCGGGGCTGCCGCGCACTCTTTTGTAAAAACCTCACGTACTCGCTGCACTGGCGGACTCAAAGACAAGCCGCGCCGCTTCATACGTTTTCTGAATGCCCTCAACCAGCGGTGTGCGGGCACTCCATCCCAAACCGCGCAGCTTACTCACATCCAGCAGCTTGCGCGGCGTGCCGTCCGGCTTTGAGGTGTCGAAATGCAGGCTGCCCCGGTAGCCGACAACGTCGCATACAATCTTCGCCAGCTCGCGAATGCTCACATCCTCGCCCGTGCCGATGTTGATCAGGGGAGGCTCGTTTTCAGAAAGGAGGGAGCTGAAACGAACTTCATCCAATGTGAGCAGGTGCAGGCAGGCTTCGGCCATGTCGTCTGCGTAGAGGAGTTCGCGGCGCGGGATACCTGTGCCCCAAACCGTAAGTTCAGACGCGCCGCAAGCCTTGGCCTCGACGGCTTTGCGCAGCAGCGCCGGGAGCACATGCGAATTCTGTAGGTCGAAGTTGTCGTTCGGACCGTACAGGTTCGTCGGCATGGCGGTCAGGTAGCGCGTGCCGTACTGCCGGTTGTAGGACCAGCACATTTCAACACCGGCGATTTTTGCCACTGCGTAGGGTCGGTTTGTCGGCTCAAGCGGGCCGGTCAGCAGGTACTCCTCGCGGATAGGCTGCGGGCAATCGCGGGGATAAATGCAGGAGGAACCAAGAAACAGAAGCCTGGTGACTCCGGCTTGCCTGCTGGCTTCAATGACGCTGTTTTGGATTTCGAGATTTTCACGTAGAAATTCAGCAGGATAGCTGTTGTTGGCTAAAATGCCGCCGACTTTCGCGGCTGCGAGCACGACATACTCAGGCTGCTCCGCTTCGAAGAATCTCGCTACCGCACTCGGATCCCGCAGCTCAAGCTCAGCATGCGTCCGCGTCAACACATGGTTGTAGCCGTCGCGGGCAAGGGCGCGACACACAGCCGATCCCACCAGACCACGATGACCCGCGACATAAATACGGCTTTCCTGTTGCACGTTCGCCACTGCCTCTTTGTTCAAACTACCGCCGGCAAGCGTTTCACATTGAAAAAAGAAGTATATTTTGCAAGTCGAGTTCCATTTTGGAACCGGGTTACGGCGCGGCGAGCGCGAACAGCGTGCTCCAAAGCTCCTTCAGGCCCGCGCCGGTTTTCGCCGAGCAGAACAGCAGCGGTTCTTCCTCGGGGCTGCCCAGCTCCAGCCCTTTGCGCAGCGCTGCGATGGCTTTGGAACGGCCATTCCCGGACAACCGGTCGGCTTTCGTACCCACCAAAAGGAAACGCCGTCCGGCGCTGCGCAGAAACTCAAACAACTGCGCATCACTGTGTTGGGCGGGAACGTTTACATCGACAAGGCAGAGACACAGGGCAAGCGTGGGCCGCTCACGCAGGTAGGGGTCGATAAACGACGGCCACTCAGCCGAAATCGACTTTGAAATCTTGGCGTACCCATAACCGGGCAAATCGGCGAACAAAACACGGGCCGGCTGCTCAGGTCGGTCGTGAATGGCAAAGAAGTTAATCGCACGCGTACGTCCCGGCGTAGAGGAAACGTGCGCCTGCTTCGAGCCGAGCAGGGCGTTGATCAGGCTCGATTTACCTACATTGGAGCGGCCGAGAAACGCGATTTCCGGCGGACCGGGGGCGGGAAAGTGCGCGGGTGCCGTAGCGGACAGGAGAAAGCGGGGATGAGCCATAAGACTAGGGTAGAGGGTGGAGGGTGGAGAGTGCGATTGCGGAGCCGGAAGAAAAGGGTAGGTAGGCGTATAAGCGCCTTTTCTCTACCCTTTCCCCTTCTCCCTCTACCCTGCGTCTTACTGGTGCGGCCTATGCTCCGGTGTGCTCTGGGTTACGACATCCAGCAGCACCTCGGGAGTTTCTTCTAGCTTCGGCTGTGGCAGAGGACCTTCAAGCGCGATGCCCAGCACCTCGTCCATCGACTCGACAAAGTGCAGCTTCATCACCGACTTAAGGTTTTCCGGCACATCCGCCAGGTCTTTCTCGTTTTCCTTGGGCATGATTGCCTCAAAGACGCCAGCCCGGTGTGCAGCAAGCAGCTTTTCCTTAAGCCCGCCGATCGGCAAAACCTTGCCGCGCAGCGTAACTTCGCCGGTCATTGCAATGTCGCGGCGCACCGGAATTTTTGTCAGCGCGCTCGCGAGACCCGTGGCCAGCGTTATGCCTGCCGACGGCCCGTCCTTTGGAATCGCCCCCTCGGGAACATGTACGTGGATATCGATGTTGCGGTAGAAATCCTTTGGCAGACCGAGATGCGCGGCCCTCGAACGGACATAGGACAGCGCAGCTTGGGCCGACTCTTGCATGACATCGCCAAGCTGCCCGGTAAGCGTCAATTTGCCTTTGCCGTCAAGGACCTGGATTTCGGTTTGCAGGATCGATCCGCCCACCTCGGTCCATGCCAAGCCGGTCACCAGACCGACTTCACTCTTCTCATGCACCTGGGAATCGCGGAACTTCGCCACACCCAAAAACTCATGGATATTTGCAGCCGTGATTGCTTCCGTGTGCTTCCCACCATTCTTCACTACGCGACGAGCCACCTTCCGGCATACGTTGCCAATCTCGCGCTCCAGGTTGCGGACGCCTGCCTCGCGGGTGTACGCGCGGATGATCTCCCTCAGTGCGCCATCGTCGAAGCTGATATTTTCAGCGGTGACGCCCGTGCCTTCCATCGCTTTCTTGACCAGGTACTGCTTGGCTATCTCGAGTTTTTCGACTTCCGTGTAGCCATGGAGCCGCAGCACTTCCATGCGGTCCTGCAGAGGGCCGGGAATGGTATGGAGCACGTTCGCGGTCGCCACAAACAGCACTTGCGACAGGTCATACTCCACGTCGAGATAATGGTCCTGGAAGCTCGTGTTCTGTTCCGGATCCAACACCTCAAGCAGCGCCGAAGCAGGATCGCCGCGGAAGTCCGACGCCATCTTGTCCACTTCATCGAGCAGGAACACGGGATTCTTCGTCCCGGCCTTTTTCATTGACTGGATGATCTGGCCCGGCAGCGCGCCGATATAGGTCCGGCGGTGGCCGCGAATCTCCGCCTCATCCCGCACACCGCCCACCGACATACGTACAAACTTGCGGCCCGTGGCTTTCGCGATGGACATACCGAGAGAGGTTTTGCCGACGCCCGGAGGCCCAACGAAGCATAGGATCGAGCCTTTCGGATTCTTCACCAACTGGCGCACGGCCAGGAACTCAAGAATGCGATCCTTGATCTTTTCAAGCCCGTAATGGTCCTCGTTCAGCACGGTTTCCGCGTGCTCGATCGAGCGGGTCTCCTTGGACTTCTTCTTCCACGGCACAGCGAGGAGCCAGTCGAGGTAATTGCGCGAAACGGTCGATTCAGCGGACATCGGCGGCATGGCTTCCAGCTTTTTCAGCTCCGCGATGGCTTTGTCAAACACGTCTTTCGGCATCCCGGCGAGCTCGATTTTCTTTTTCAGCTCGTCCCACTCCGATTTTTCACCGCGGCCCAGCTCCTTTTGGATCGCTTTGATTTTTTCGTTGAGGTAATACTCTTTTTGCGCGCGCTCCATTTGCCGCTTCACGCGGGTCTGGATCGACCGCTCCATGTTGAGCTTTTCAATCTCGACATCGAGGACGCCGGCGATGCGGGTCAGGCGCTCCACGGGGTCGAACACATCGAGAATCTCCTGCTTTTCGGCGATTTCGAGCTGTAGGTTTGCCGCAATCGTGTCGGCCAGCTTCGCGGGCTCATCCACGCGCAGGGCGGCCATGGTGGACTCAAGATTGAGCGATTGTTGCAGCTTGACATACTGCTCAAACAGGGAAGTAACCTTTTGCGCCAGCTGCTCGACCTGTGGGGTCGACTCGAAATGCTGCTTGCCGGTGCGCACGGTCGCGACGAAAAAGCCGTCGGAGTCGGTCATGTCGAGCGCGCGGCCGCGCTCCAGACCTTCGACCAAAACCTTGATGTTGCCGTCCGGCATTTTCACACTCTGGACGATGTTGCCGACCGTGCCGACCGCATAGATGTCGTTGGCCGTGGGCTCGTCGACGCGCGCATCGTGCTGGGTGGCGAGGAAAATTTTGCGGTCCGCTGTGAGCGCTTCCTCAAGCGCGCGCACGCTCGACTCGCGGCCCACCACAAACGGGGTCATCATGTGAGGGAAAATCACCATGTCCCGGATGGGCATCATCGGAAGCTTGCGGGTTTCGCCTTTTGGTGCTTTGGGGTCGCTCATTAAAGTCCTCTTCGTCTCGATTCGACGTGCGGGGTGCGCTGGAGGATTCGCCATTGGGGGGCTTCACCCTGAGTGCTTGTTCAGATTGTAACGGTTGGGCTGGGGTGGGCCTCGTGGAGCATCGCGCCCGGGCAGAGTATGGTTGGGTATGTGAGACTTGTGTTGGACACAACCGTGCTGGTGGCGGCAGTCCGAAGTTCGACGGGAGCGTCTAGCCTGCTGCTGCGGGCCGCTTTGAAGCGTCAGTTTACGCTCCTCCTGTCCGTCCCGCTCGTGCTCGAATACGAGGCGGTTCTGACAAGGAAAGAGCATCTGCTTGCATCAGGTGTGCACCCGTCCGACATACAAGCATTTCTGGATGCGATTGTGGAAATTGCCGAGCGTGTGCGCCTGCCTTTCCGCTGGCGTCCTGCAACGCAAGATCCTGATGACGATATGGTGTTGGAAGCAGCTGTCAATGGCAGCGCGGATGCTTTGGTGACGTTCAACCGACGTGACTTCCCGGAGATTGCACGTCGGTTCGGCGTTCGCGTCCTGTCACCGAAACAGGCTTGGGAGGAGATATGCACCATTGGATAGAAGGGCAGGTCGCTCTGCGTTTGCAACCGTCTTTGTTGGGGGAAGCACGCAAGCTGGCCGAGGAGGAAGGGATTGCTCTGGATCAGCTCGTTAACGCAGCATTAGCCGAAAAACTGGCGGCTATGCGGGCAGATGCCTTTTTTGATGAACGGGCGAGCCGAGCGGATATTCCGCGCGCGCTGCGATTTCTTGAAGAAGCCGGGAAAGGGAATGAGCCGATGCCAGGGGACGAACTGTAAGTCAATTCTTGTATCCGAAGTGAAGCTGGAGCCGAGCCGGCTTTGCTAAGTAAATGCAGGTTCGGCCCTCATTGTTTACCAGTGAGGGCCGAGCTAATTTGAATCCAAGTATAGAGCTTGTTGAAAGCTGGCAACTAACCAGCCTTCTCCAGCAGCGTGAATGACAGATCCCGATTCTTGACCATCTCCGCCGTGATCTCCATATCCTTGACTTTTTTGTTGCCGGGGATGTGGTACATGAGGTCGAGCATCAGCTCTTCGAGAATCATCCGCAGACCGCGGGCACCTACCTTGCGCGACAACGCTTCCTGCGCGACGGCCTTCGCCGCCTCGTCAGTGAAGTGGAGCTGCACGCCTTCATACTCGAACAGCTTCTGATACTGCTTCAGAATGGCATTGCGCGGCTTTGTCAGAATTTCAACCAGCGCAACTTCGTCCAGCTCGTCGAGTATGCCGATGACCGGCAGGCGGCCGACAAACTCTGGAATAAGCCCGAACTTGATCAGGTCCTGCGGCTCGGCTTTGCGCAGCAGCTCCGTATCGCGCTGCTGGCGGACATCCACCAAGCCTTCGGCCAACTGCTTCTCCGTCAGAGCCTTGAAACCGAGCGCCTTTTTGCCGACGCGACGGCCCACCACGCGCTCCAACCCGACGAACGCCCCACCGCAGATGAACAGGATGTTGGTGGTATCGACGGGGGTGAACTCCTGGTGCGGATGTTTGCGTCCGCCCTGCGGCGGTACATTCGCGACGGTACCTTCCAGGATTTTCAAGAGCGCCTGCTGCACACCCTCACCTGACACATCGCGCGTGATCGATGGGTTTTCGTCCTTGCGGCCGATTTTATCGATCTCGTCAATGTAGATGATGCCGGTCTGGGCGCGTGCTACATCGCCGTCCGCGGCCTGCAGCAGCTTCAGGATGATGTTTTCCACGTCTTCGCCCACATAGCCCGCCTCGGTCAGCGTGGTGGCGTCGACGATGGCGAACGGCACGTCCAGCATTTTTGCCAGCGTGTGCGCAAGCAATGTCTTGCCGGAACCGGTCGGCCCCACGAGCAGAATATTCGACTTCGATAATTCAACATCGCTGCCGCGCACCCGATTCATCTGGATGCGTTTGTAGTGGTTGTATACGGCGACCGCGAGCTTCTTTTTCGTCTGCTCCTGCCCGATGACGTACTCGTCCAGAAACGCTCGGACTTCAAGCGGTTTAGGCAGATGCGTGGGTGCGGCACCCGTAGGGGTTTCGCTCCGGTCATCTTCCAAAATGGAGTTGCAAACCGCCACGCATTCATCGCAGATATACGCCCGCGGGTAGTCGCTGGGCGAAGAGATGAGTTTGGCGACCGCGTCCTGCGACTTATGGCAGAACGAACAGCGCAGTGTATCGTCCGATCCCGTGCGCGTCTTCATGGTTGGTGCTCCCGGCCCTCAATAGGGCCATACCCCCCGCGCCCCTTAGGTGCGCGGCCGGTCGATAATTTCGTCAACGATGCCGTATTCCTTGGCCTGGGTCGCGTTCATGATGAAATCGCGCTCTACGTCGCGCTCGATCAAATCGAGCGGCTGGCCGGTGTGCTTGGACATGAGAGTGTTTGTAATCTCACGAATGCGCAGAATCTCGCGCGCATGGATGTCGATATCCGTGGCCTGCCCGCTCAGACCGCCCATGGACGGCTGATGGATCAGGATGCGCGAGTTGGGAAGAGCGAAACGCTTGCCTTTGGTGCCCGCCTGCAACAGAAACGCGCCCATGGATGCGGCCTGGCCGATGCAATAGGTGACCACGTCGTTTTTGATGAACTGCATGGTGTCGTAAATCGCAAGGCCGGCCGTGATGGAACCGCCTGGCGAGTTGATGTAGAGCTGGATGTCCTTCTCAGGGTCTTCGCCCGATAGGAACAGCATTTGCGCGATGATGAGGTTCGCAATCTGGTCGTCGATCGGCGTGCCCAGAAAGATGATGTTGTCGCGCAGCAGACGAGAATAAATGTCGTAGGCGCGTTCGCCCCGGCTCGTCTGCTCAACCACCATAGGTACCAGTGCCATAAACTTCAATTCCTTATCTGTACTGCTTGTTGAACGCTACTCTCCCAGCTTCTCATACAGCAAGGCTCCGGTCTTTTCCCGGCGGATCTGCTCGCGGATTTGCTCGATCGAGTTGTTCTTTTCGAGGCGCTCGCGCAATGTCGTGAGTGGCTCGCGCGACTGCACGGAAAGCATTTCAAGCTCACGATCCAGCTCCGCTTCCTCTACCTGCACATTCTCAAGCTGCGCAATTCTGTCGAGCAGCAGCGTTCCCTGCACCTCGCCGAGCGCTCCTTCGCGCTGCGCTTCCCGCAAACGGCGGATGTCGAGCTGGCGCATCTGCTCCTCACCCATGCCTTGCTGCGCAAGAGCGCGCAGTCCGCGGTCCAGACGCGCGTCGATCTGCTGCTGCACCAGCGACTCCGGAATTGGGAACGAGTATTTTTCAGCCAGTGCTTCCAGGATTTTGTCCTTGGTCGCCGCTTCGGCCTGCCGCTTCTTGTCGCCGGACAAGTGCTCCCGCAGCTTTTCCTTGAACTCATCCAGGGTCTCGTAGTTGCCGAGCTCCTTTGCGAGGTCGTCGTTCATCTCAGGCGCATTCTTGCGCTTGATCGCGTTTACCGCGACATCGTAGGCGATGGTTTTGCCCGCCAGCCGCGGCTCGCCGAAGTCCTGGGGGTAGGTCACCTCGAACTTGAGCTCCTGGCCGGGCTTCGCGCCGCGCAAGGCTTCGTTAAAGGCCGGCAGGGTGTTCGGATTGGCTACTTCAAGCTGGATATCCTGCCCGGCGATCGGCTCGTCCACCGGTTCGCCGTTCACAATCGAGCCGTTAAAGGTGATCTGTGCAAAATCGCCGTCCCGCAGCTCGCGATCTTCCTCGACAGGCTCCATCGTCGAGCGCGAA